>JBCNOJ010000099.1:0-12297 GCA_039593925.1 Acidovorax sp. | reverse complement strand
TCGCCCGCCTCCATCAGGCGGATGCCAGCCATCTGGCCGCAGCGCTTGGGCGCCACCTGGTCTTCAAGGTGAATGGCAGCCACGCCGGACTGCAGGTATTCGCGCACCGTGCGATGGATGTTGGAAGGCCCGCCGTAGCCGGTGTCGGCATCGGCAATCACGGGAATGTCCACGGCACGCACCATGTCGCGCGCATGGGTGGTCATTTCGGTCTGACTAAGCAGGCCGATGTCGGGCGTACCCAGGCGGCTGGCGGTGGCGCCAAAACCGGTCATGTACACCGCTGGAAAGCCAGCCTTCTGAACCAGTCGGGCGGTGATGGAGTCCGGCGCACCGGGCGCCATGATGATGTCGCCAGCTTGCAGCAGGCGACGCAATGTGGAAGCTTGGGTCATGAGGCAGAGGGAGATTGAATACGTTGCAACCGGGGCGGTCGGGCGGGCGTGCCGATGCGGCCGCTGTCCACCGCAAGGCGATAGGCATCCACCGTGCGGTCGATATGGATGCGCAGCAGGTTTTCGAGGCTGGCGAAATCCCCGCCGTCAACGAAGTTCACCACCGCCTGATGTTCAGACAGCGAGACCTTGCGCGCGTCCGAGAACTGGCGCGACATCGCCGTGCGCAGCGCCGCGATCTTGCCGGCCACAAGGTCATAGGCATCGTGCAGGTAGCTGTTGCCCGAGTGCAGGAACAGCGCCAGATGGAAGGCCGAGTCGGCATGGCCGTAACGCACATCGTCATCGGCATCGATGGCCGCCTGCATCTCTGCCAGGCCGGCCCGCAACGTGCGGATCACCCCGTCGTGGTCGTGCCGGTAAGCGCAGCGCGCAGCCTGCACCTCCAGCATCACGCGAAAGTCGCAGATGGCGAGCATGTCGTCCTCGCTGGGCTGGAAGACAAAGCTGCCGCGCTTGGGCCGGATCTCGACCAGGCCGGTGTTCTGCAGGAGCGTGAGCGCGTCGCGCACGGGCGTGCGGCTCACACCGAACAGTGCGGCCAGCGTGTCCTCCGAGATCATCTCGCCCAGTGCGAACTCCCCGTCGACGATCGCCTGGCGCAGACGGCTGGCGACGATCTCCGTCAGGGACTTGGGCATCTCGATGTCAAATTTTCGGGGCATGCGGGCTCCTGGATATACGAAAGGCCGGACCTTAGCTGAGCACCAGGCCACCGTCGATATTGATCGACTGGCCTGTCATGTAGTCGGATGCCGGTGAGGCCAGGAACAGCGCGAGGCCGGCCACGTCTTGTGGTGTTTGCGCGCGGCCCATGGGCACGTTGGCCACGCGGCTGGCAAAAACATCGCCTTCGCGGCCGTTGTTCAGATGGGCCAGGTCGCGGTCCATGCGCGTCCACATGTCGGTCGCGACGATGCCTGGGCACAGTGCGTTCACCGTAATGTCTGGCGAGAGCGTGTAGGCGGCGGTCTGCGTTAGGCTGACCACGGCTGCCTTGCTGGCGCGGTAGGGCCCCTGGTAGGGTGCCATCACGCCCGAGCCATAGCGCGCGGCGATGGAGGCCATTGTGATGACCTTGCCGCGCGGCCGGCCTTCGGCCAGCGGCGCCTGGTCTTTCATGCGGCGCGCAGCGGCCTGCAGGCTGAGGAAGGCGCCCTTCACGTTCACCGCAAAGTGCAGGTCCCAATCTGCAGGCTGCAGTTCCATGAACGGCTTGACCTGGGCAACGCCTGCATTGCACACCATCACGTCGAGGCGGCCGAAGGCCTGCACCGCTTTTTCCACCATGCGCTCGCATGCGGCGGCATCCGTGACGTCGGCGGCGGCTGCGGCCACTTCATGGCCCTCGGCACGCAGCGAATCGCACGCGGCTGTGCACGCCTCGGCATTCACATCGGATAGCACCACACGCGCGCCGGTCTGCGCGAAATGCCGTGCCAGCCCCAGGCCGATGCCTTGGGCTGCGCCGGTGATGGCGACCACCGCGCCGACTGGCGGCAGGGTGGCGATCGCGGGGCTTGGACTTGTCACTTGGCGGCGCGGATGCGTTGCAGTTCGGCGTTCACCGCGGCCAGGGTGTCTTCACCCACAACCTTGGCCTGCGCGGCGTAGACGTCCTTCACGCGATCGCGCATGCGCTGCAGTTCTGCTGGTGAAACGTCGTTGACCTGCATGCCGCCCTTCTTGAGCTTGGCGATGACTTCGGCATCGGCCGCACGGCCCACACGGCGCGACTCCTCCTGGCCTGCGATGGCGCAGTCATGCAGCACGGCCTGCTCCTGAGAGGAAAGCGTGTCGAACTTCTTTTTGGAGATCAGCACAGCCAGCGGGCTATAGGCATGACGGGTGAGCGAGAGGTATTTCTGCACTTCGTAGAACTTCATGTTCTCGATCAGCGCGATCGGGTTTTCCTGGCCGTCTACGGTGCGGGTTTCCAGCGCGGAATACACCTCGGAGAAAGCCAGCGGCGTGGGGTTGCTGCCCAGCGCGCTGAAGGTGTCCAGGAACACCTTGTTCTGCATCACACGCATTTTCACGCCTTGCAGGTCTTCCCACTTGGCCACGGGGTGCTTGGAGTTGGTGACGTTGCGGAAACCGTTCTCCCAGTAGGCCAGATTGACGAGGCCTGCCGCCTCGAACTTGGGTGCAAAGGACTTGCCGATGGGGCCGTCCAGCACCTGGTCTGCCTCGCGCTCGTTCGAGAACAGGAACGGCAAATCGAACACCGCCAGTTGCGGAATGGCGCCAACCAGCGGCGCGGTAGAGGTCAGCACCATGTCGAGCGAGCCCGTGCGCACCTGCTGCGATGCCGTGGTGTCGTTGCCCAGCGCGCCGTCGTAGTAGGTGACGAGCTTGAGCTTCCCGCCGGATTTTTCGGCCGCGCACTGCGTCATCTTGGTGATACCGAAGCTGATCGGATGGCCCTTGGCCACACCGGAGGAAACGCGCAGCGAACGCGCCTCGAACTGAGCGTGTGCTGGGGCTGCAACGGTGGCCACCGCGAGGGCGAGCGCGGAAACGCGCAGGAAGCTGGACATCATGAAATAGTCTCCTAGTTGGAATGGGGAACAAGAACGGAACACGGGCCAAGACACGCCGCAGCCATCAACCCGTGAGCCAGCGCAACGGCGTCAGCACAATCTGCGGGAACAGCACAAGCAGGAACAGGACGGCGACTTCAGCGATCAGGAACGGCATGAGCCCTTTCATGAGCTCGCCCATCCGCAGCTTTGCAGTGCCGCAAATGACGTTGAGCACAATGCCCACCGGCGGCGTGATCAGGCCAATAGCGTTGTTCATGATGAACAGCACGCCGAAGTACACCGGGTCAATTCCAGCCTCACGCACCAAAGGCATGAGCACCGGTGTGAGGATCAGCAGGGTGGGCGCGAAGTCGAGTGCAGTACCCACGATCACCACCAGGATCATCATGATCGCCATCAGCAGGATCGGGCTTTCGACAAAGGGCTGCAGCAATTCACTGACCTGTTGCGGAATATCCGACGCGGTAATGAGCCAGCCTGAGACCAGCGCACAGGCGATCAGGAACACGACTACGGCAGTGGTCTTGGCAGCGCTGACGATCAATGGGTAGATCGACCGCCACTTCAGCTCTCTGTAGACAAACATGCCCACAAAGAAGGCGTACACAGCCGCCACCACAGCAGCTTCAGTTGGTGTGAACAGCCCAAACTTCATGCCCCCCACAATGCCGACAGGCATGACCAAGGCCCAGGCGCTGCTCAGCGCCACCTTGGCGCGCTCGCGCATGGGCATGCGTGGCAGCACGGTGACTTCATCCTTACGCGCCACGATCAGCCATGCAATGAGCAGCGAAACGCCCATGAGAAGCCCCGGCACGATCGCAGCCATGAACAGCTTGCCAATCGACACGTTGGCGACCACGCCAAAAATGATCATGCCGATGGAGGGAGGCAGCACGGGTGCGATCACGCTGCCTGCCGATATGAGACCCGCTGAACGCGGAATATTGTAGCCAGCCTGCCGCATCATGGGGATGAGCATGGTGGCCAGCGCGGCAGCGTCGGCAGCGGCAGAGCCCGAGATGGCCGCCATGATGACTGCCGCCAGGATGGCGACGATGCCCAGACCACCCCGGATGTGACCAACGAAAGCCAGCGCAAAGTTGACGATGCGCTTGGAGATGCCTCCAGCGTTCATCAGTTCACCCGCCAGCATGAAGAAGGGGATCGCGAGCAGCGGGAAGCTGTCGGCGCCCTCGATGATCTTTTGCGACAGGATCGTGGTGTCCACCTGCCCCTGCAGCATCATCAGCGCGGCTGCGCACACCAGCAGCGCGAAGGCGATCGGCATGCCCAGCGCCATGGCGCCGAGCAGCGAGAAAACAAATACGCCAGCGGTCATGCGCGACCTCCGGTAATTGAAGAGGGCGCGGCAGGTGCGTTGGCGATTTCTTCCTCGCTCTCATGCACGCCAATGAGTTCAGCATCACTCAGTTGACCCGTGGCCAAACGCCAGAGTTTTGCCACGCTGACCAGCGCGATGCCCACACTGGTGAAGTAACCCGTGCCAAAGATCCAGATCATTGACATGCCGGTGACCTGCGCCATGGTGGTGGCGTTCACCTCGTGCTGGCGCCACGTGCCCCAGAAGAACATCGCACAACACACCAGGATCAGCAGTTCACTGGCCACAAGGCAGGCCATCTTGCCGCCGCGCGGCAGCGCCTGCACCAGCGAGTCCACGCCCAGATGGGCGCCTTCGTGCATGGCCACAACCGCGCCCACGAACACCAACCAAATGAAGGCGAAGCGCGACAGCTCTTCGGACATTACGAGACCGGAGTTGAACCCGTAGCGCAGCACCACGTTGCCGAAAACCATGACCACCATGGAGATGAGGCAGAACGCGAGAAACGCCTCCAGCACCCGAACTACCGGCCCAGGCCGGCGCGCGACCGCGCTCATCGAACGACCCCAGAGATCACCTGCTGCAAGGTGAGCGCAGCAAGGCGGGGAAAGCGGCAAACCATGGCTGTCTCCGGAAAACTTGTAATGACCGGTATTGTTGTATGTAAGGTACCGTACACATATCAGGGTAAACACTAGGCACCCAAAAGCGAGAGCTTCAGCATCCGTTCCACAGACAGGGTGGGCAGGGCAATGGCACCCACACTGTTTTTTGCACGAGGCCAGCTACTGCGGTGATCGAAAGACGCGCACCGTCGCCGTGGCCGCGCGCACGTGAGCCGACCGGTCAGTTCACGCAACACAGTCAGCGGCGTGATGAGCACGTGCGTCAGGGAGATGCAGGAGTACGCCGGCAATGGCCGCCGCAGACGTACCGAACGACCGGCTACGCGAGCGGTTGCACCAGAGCCGCTCCATGAAAGAAGCGGTCAGCGCTCAGCGGTGGTGATTTAGGGGTGCGCGAACCCAACAAATCGCGCGGTCCCAAATGGACCGACAGAAGCCTGGCCTATTGCTCCGCCGGAACAATCGCCTGCACCAGATGGCCGCCCGACAGGCTCTGCGCAGGCCGGCGCAGAGTGGCATCAAAAGGGTTAATCCTTGGCCCGATCGAAGCGGCCTCGCGCTTGAGCAGTTCCACCACGGTGGGCAGCCTGTCCTCGTTCAGGCGCGCGGAGATGGTGCCCACACTGAGCGCCGCCACGGCACGCCCTTCGCGGTCGAGGACGGGCACGGCCACGCCGGCCATGCCTTCAAGCAGGCCGGTATTGCGGCCCGCATAGCCCAGTTGCCGCACGCGCTCGATCTCGGTGCGCAGGTAGACCTCGTCGAACACACCGTATTCGCGCACACGCGACAGGTTGAAGCGAATGACTTCTTCGCGCTCGGCTTCGGGCAAGAAGGCCAGGATGGCGAGTGCGCCCTGCCCCACGCCCAGGGCAACGCGGCCGCCAATGTCGCCCGTGAAGGAGCGGATGGGGAAAGGCCCTTCGCTGCGGTCCAGGCACACAGCGTCAAACCCGCTGCGCACCAGCAAGAAGATGCTGTCGCCCAAACTGGCGCACAGGCGCAACAAGACCGGGCGGCAAAGCGTGCGCAGGTCTCCCGGATTGCCCGCCTTGGCCGCGAGCGTGAAGAAATCCATGCTCAGCCGGTACACCTTGCTGCGCTCGTCCTGCTCGACCATGCCCTCTGCCACCAGGGATTGCAGCAATCGGTGCGTGGTGCCCTGCGTCAGGCCCACCGCACGCGCCAATTGGGTGACACGCCCGCCCTCTGCCTGCACGGCCGACAGAGCCCGGATGACTGCGAACACCCGGGGCACGCCGCCGGTGGATGTGGTTGCGGCTTCCATACCTCACTCCTGTGGAATTCTTAACTTGCGATTTACCAATGATATTCCATTAAACGGAATAAATTAAAGAAAAATTCTGATTAATGGAATACCCGGAGCATTCTGGTTTGTTTATTGCAATAGATTCAATTGAACAGAGCAGCTGCTTCAACTTTTGCAAGGTCTTCGCACCACTCCGGTGCAAATCCTCTCTGAAAGGCCGGCAGCCCAGTCAAACAACCCACAGCAAGTGGTGTGGCATGCGAAGCGCTCGGGCGTGCAGCTCCACCACCGGAAAGGTTTTGTCATGTCGTTTCTCAGGCTCACGGATGTGACCAAGTTCTATGGCAGCACCTGCGCGGTGCAGGCCATGAACCTCACGGTGCAAAAGGGTGAATTTGTGTCGCTGCTGGGCCCTTCGGGCTGCGGCAAGACGACCACGCTGCAGATGGTGGCGGGGTTCGAGGCCGTAACCAGCGGGCGCATCGAGCTGGACGGCAAGGACATCACCCACGCCAAGGCCAATACGCGCGGGCTGGGCATCGTGTTCCAGAGCTATGCCCTTTTCCCCCACATGACGGTGGCCGCCAACGTGAGCTTTGGGCTGGAGATGCGCAAGGTGCCCAAAGCCGAGCGCACCGAGCGCGTGGCCCAGGCGCTGGCGCTGGTGCACCTGGAGAAACACGCCACGCGCTACCCGCGCGAGCTGTCCGGCGGCCAGCGCCAGCGGGTGGCCCTGGCCCGTGCGCTGGTGATCGAACCACCCGTGCTGCTGCTGGACGAGCCCTTGTCCAACCTCGACGCCAAGCTGCGCGAGGAGATGCAGTTTGAGTTGCGGCAGATCCAGCGCAAGGTGGGCACCACCACCATCATGGTCACGCACGACCAGAGCGAGGCCATGTCCATCAGCGACCGCGTGGTGGTGATGGAGGCCGGCCGCGCCACACAGATCGACCACCCACACCGCGTCTACGAGCACCCGCGCACCCGCTTCATCTCCAACTTTGTGGGCAAGGCCAACCTGCTAACGGCCAAGGTGAGGGCCGCCACAGGCACGCACACCCATGTGGGCTCCGGGCCCATCGAAGTGCGCGTGGAAGGGGTTCAGTTTCGCCCCGGCGCCGAGGTACTGCTGAGCGTGCGCCCCGAGAAGGTGCAATTGGTGCCCGCGGTGCAGGGCCGCATCGACGGTGAAGTATGTGAGCGCTTCTTTCTGGGCAGCCAGTGGCTTTACCGCGTGGGCACGCCGATGGGCGACATCATGGTGCTGGCGCCCAATGATGGCCGCGATGCGCTGCAAGAGGGCGAGCGCACCGGCGTGGATTGGCCCGACCACTGCATGCGCCTGCTGCCGGCAGACGAAGCCGCTAGCGCCACCACAACCGCAGAGGCCACGCAATGACTGCAGCCGCCAACCCACACGCCATGGCGCACCATCCGATGTGGGGCAGAAAAGCCATGCCCTGGTGGCTCTCGGGCCCGGCCCTGCTGCTGTTCACCGTGCTGCTCATCGTGCCGCTGGCGCTCACCGCGGTGCTGTCGTTCAACGCGTTCGACCCCGCCACCGGCGTCAAGGCAGGCGAGTTCACGCTGGAGCATTACAGGCACGTGTTTGCCGACCCTTATTACCACGCGATCTTCTGGCGCACGTTCTGGATTGCAGGGCTGGTCACGCTGATCTGCGTGCTGATTGGTGCGCCCGAGGCTTACATCCTGAGCCGCATGGGCAACCCGTGGCGCTCCATCCTGCTGCTGGTGGTGCTGGCGCCGCTGCTGGTGTCGGTGGTGGTGCGCGCCTTTGGCTGGAGCATGCTGCTGGGCCCGGAGGGGCTGGTGAATGGCGCACTGCAGTTCATCGGCATCGGCCCGGTGAAGATGCTCTACACCGAAATCGCAGTGGTCATCGCCCTGGTGCACGTGATGCTGCCGTTCATGGTGATCCCCGTCTGGACCTCGCTGCAGAAGCTGGACCCGGGGGTGGAAAACGCCGCCCTATCGCTGCAAGCCACGCCGTTCACCGCCTTGCGGCGCATCGTGTTGCCGCAGGTGCTGCCCGGCATCCTTTCAGGCAGCCTGATCGTGTTTGGCCTGGCGGCCAGCTCGTTTGCCATTCCCGGCCTGCTGGGTGGGCGGCGGCTGAAGATGGTGGCCACGGTGGTGTACGACGAGTACCTGCACGAGCTGAACTGGCCCCTGGGCGCCGCGATTGCGCTGACGCTGCTGGTGGCCAATCTTGTGGTCATGCTGAGCTACAACCGCTTGGTTGAGGGCCGCTACAAGAAATCCTTGGGGTAGACATATGGCCCCCACGCTCCATCACTTCGTGTATTCGCTGCCCCCCAAGGGGGCGCAGGCCTCCCTTGGGGCGGCCCGGCGGGAGTCCTGATCCATGCAAAAGAACGGCCCCATCGCCCTCGCGTTCAACGCGCTGGTCATCGCCTTCATGCTTGCCCCCTTGCTGGTGGTGTGCATCGTGGCTTTCACGCCCCACAACACGCTCACCATGCCCACCACAGAGTTCTCTCTGCGCTGGTTCAAGGCCGTGTTCGAGCACTCTGACTTTGTACAGTCGTTCTGGAACAGCCTGTGGCTGGCCCTCGCGTCGGCCACACTGGCCACGGTGCTGGCGGTGCCTGCGGGCATTGCCATCACGCGGTACGAGTTTCCCGGCCGCGGCTTTCTCAACGGCCTGTTCCTGTCGCCACTCATCATCCCGCACCTGGTGCTGGGCGTGGCCCTGCTGCGCCTGTTTGCGCTGCTGGGTGGCGCTGGCAGCTTTGGCTGGCTGGTGTTTGCGCATGCGCTCATCGTCACGCCCTACACGCTTCGGCTGGTGGTGGCGGCGCTGGTGGGGTTTGACCGCAGCGCCGAACATGCCGCCTTGTCGCTGGGCGCCAGCCAGGCCACGGTGTTCACGCGCATCACGCTGCCCATGATCCTTCCCGGCGTGACGGGCGGCTGGATGCTGGCCTTCATCAACAGCTTTGACGAAGTGACCATGTCGATCTTCGTCACCTCGCCGAGCACGGTCACCCTGCCGGTACGCATGTACATGTACGCCACCGAGTCCATTGACCCGCTGATGGCAGCTGTATCGGCGCTCATGGTGGCTGTCACAGCGTGCGCGATGGTGCTGCTGGACCGTGTCTACGGGCTCGACCGCATTCTGGTCGGGCGGAAATGATGTCTGCTTCAACACTGCTTCCCACCCAACCCTTGCTGCGGCGCGTGGCGGAACACCACCGCGCGCCATTGCATTTCACCATCGACGGGCAGCCCGCCACAGCCCTAGAGGGCGATACGGTGCTCACCGCCATCCTGACCCAGCGCGCACAGCTGCGCCAAAACGAGTTCAGCCACGAGCCCCGCGCGGGCTTTTGCATGATGGGCGCCTGCCAGGATTGCTGGGTGATGACCGACAGCGGCGAGCGACTGCGCGCCTGCAGCACGTTCCTCATGCCAGGCATGGCCTTGCGCACGGGAACTGGGAACGCCGCGGCTTCGGCCATTGGAGGCAAGGCATGACTGCCAGCACCCCCGTGCAACCCGTGATCGTGGGTGCAGGGCCAGCCGGCATCCGCGCGGCGCAGGCATTGGCGGCCCACGGCGTGCGCCCCGTGCTGATCGACGAAGCCGCGCGCGGTGGGGGCCAGATATACCGCCGCCCGCCCACGCATTTCGAGCGCGGCCCCAAAACGCTGTATGGCACCGAAGCGGCGCGAGCCACTGCCGTGCATGCAACGCTGGACCAGTTGCAAGGCCAGATCGACTACCAGCCGGACAGGCTGGTCTGGAATGCACAAGGCGGCCTGCTGGACGTGCTTCACACCCCTACACAGACCACGCGAACCGTGCCCTACGGCCAGCTCATCGTGGCCAGCGGCGCCACTGACCGCGTGCTCCCGCTGCCCGGCTGGACATTGCCTGGCGTTTATACGCTGGGGGGTGCCCAGGTGGCACTCAAGTTTCAGGGCTGTGCCATTGGCAGTCGCGTGGTGCTGATGGGCACAGGACCGCTTCTTTACCTTGTGGCCTACCAGTACGCCAAGGCCGGGGCCCAAGTGGCAGCAGTGCTCGACACCGCCCACTTCGCCGACCAGTTAGCGGCCGTGCCAGCCATGCTCACGCAGCCAGCGGTGTTTGTAAAGGGCGTGTATTACGTGGCATGGCTGCGCGCGCGCGGCGTGCTGATGCGCAGCGGCATACGCCCGGTGCGCGTGCTGGGCGACGCCCGCGTGGCCGGGGTGGTGTGGGCCGATGCAGCAGGGCACGAGCACACACTGCAGTGCGATGCCGTGGGCATGGGCTATGCACTGCGGTCTGAAACCCAGCTGGCAGACCTGCTGGGCTGCCGGTTTGGATGGGCAGCGCTGCACCGCGCCCACCTGCCCGAGCGGGACGACGACGGCCGCAGCAGTGTGCAAGGCGTCTATCTGGCGGGCGATGGTGCCGGCATCATGGGCGCTGACGCCGCTGAGTGGGCCGGAGAACTGGCTGCGCTGGCATTGCTGCAAGACCAGGGCGTTGAGGTCGATGCGGCCCGTATGCATGCTTTGCGCGCCCGGCTAGGTCGCCTGGTGCGCTTTCGGCAGGGGCTGGAACGCGCGTTTCCCTTTCCCACCGACTGGGCAGCGCACACCCCCGACGACCTCGTGGTGTGCCGCTGCGAAAACGTCACCGCGGGCGAGCTGCGCAACTGTGCGCGCGATACCGGTGCCGACGAAATGAACCGGCTCAAAGCCCTGACCCGGGTGGGAATGGGGCGCTGCCAGGGCCGCACCTGCGGCGTGGCGGCCGCAGAAATCCTGTCACAGGCCTGCGGCAAGCCCGTGGACCAGGTGGGCCGCCTGCGCGGACAGGCGCCGATCAAGCCCGTACCAATTTACCTGCAGGCCCGAGCAGCGGGGGACGAATCGCCCTCACCGCGGCCAGCAGTTTCTGCGCCAGCAGCAACATCCGCCGCCCCATCGCACCCCACGTTGAACAGTTCCATGGACGCGGCAGGAGCCAGCGCATGATCCCCCTTGCCAACAGCGTTCCCCACACCGTGAAAACCGACGTGGCCATCGTGGGCGGTGGCATCGTGGGTGCTTCGGCCGCCCTGGCCCTGCGCCGCAAGGGCGTGAACGTGGTGCTGCTGGAGCGGGACCTCTGCGGCTCACGCTCCAGCGGTGTCAACTACGGCGGCGTGCGCCGCCAGGGGCGTCCACTCAGCCAGTTGCCGCTGGCACAGCGCGCCCACCAGATCTGGGCGAGCCTGCCCAGCTTGATCGGCACCGACGGCGAGTACCAGCGCACGGGTCACTTCAAGATCGCGCGCAGCGAGGCAGATATGGCCTCCCTGGAGGCTTACGCCGCGCTGAGCCGCGATTTTGACCTGGGTCTGCAACTCGTATCCGGCGCGTCACTGCGCACACAATGCCCCTGGCTGGGGGGCCGGGCGGTGGGCGGATCGCTGTGCCCCGAAGACGGCCAGGCCAACCCCCGGCTGGTATCGCCCGCGTTTGCACTGGCTGCGCGGCGTGCGGGGGCACAGATCTTCGAGCGCGCTCCTCTCACACACATCGAACACGATGGTCGCCATCTGTTCACGCTGCACTCCGGCACGGCGCTGCGCGTTGTGGCACCGGTGTTGCTGAACTGCGCAGGTGCGTGGGCAGGAGCGCTGGCCGCGCAGTTTGGCGAGGCCGTGCCGCTGCAATCCGGGCACCCTGCCATGATGGTCACCGAGCCCCTGCCCTACTTCATGCGCTGGAGCCTGGGCGTGGAGGGTGGCGGCATCTATTGCCGGCAGGTAGAGCGCGGCAACCTCGTGCTGGGTGGCGGCTCGGGATTCTGGCTGGACGAAAGCCGCGCCCGCTCGGAGCGCGGCGCAATTGCATCGCTCACCACACAGGCCATCGAGTTGCTGCCGGCGCTGCGGCACGCGCATTTCATCCGCACTTGGAGCGGCACCGAGGGGTATCTGCCCGACCGCCAGCCCGTGCTTTGCAAGAGCCACACCACCCCAGGCCTTATCCACGGATTCGGCTTCGCCGGGGCCGGCTTCCAGATC
>JBCNOJ010000098.1:0-12315 GCA_039593925.1 Acidovorax sp. | reverse complement strand
CCGAAAGCGATGGCCTGGTCGGTGAGCGAAAGCGCGTCGCGCATCGAGCCACGCGCAGCGCGCGACAGCAGGCGCAGCGCTTGCGGCTCTGCAGGCACGTTCTCCTGGGCCAGCACACGGGTGAGGTGCTCCAGCACCGTTTCGGGAGCCATGGGGCGCAGGTTGAACTGGAGGCAACGGCTCAGCACAGTGACCGGCACCTTCTGCGGGTCGGTGGTGGCCAGCACGAATTTGAGGTACTCGGGCGGCTCTTCCAGCGTCTTGAGCATGGCGTTGAACGCGGTGTTGGTCAGCATGTGCACTTCGTCGATCATGAAAACCTTGAAGCGCCCTTGCACCGGCTTGTAAACGGCCTGCTCAAGCAGGCTTTGCACCTCGTCCACGCCGCGGTTGGAGGCCGCGTCGAGCTCGGTGTAATCCACAAACCGGCCGCTGTCGATGTCGGTGCAGGCCTGGCACACACCACAGGGCGTCGCGGTGATGCCGCCATTGCCATCCGGCCCCTGGCAGTTGAGCGACTTGGCCAGGATGCGCGACACGGTTGTCTTGCCCACGCCGCGTGTGCCCGTGAACAGGTAGGCATGGTGCAGGCGCTGCTGCGTCAATGCGTTGGAAAGGGCCTGAACCACGTGCTCCTGCCCCACCATTTCGGTGAAATTGCGGGGGCGGTACTTTCGGGCGAGCACGAGGTAGGACATGGGGTGATTCTAGGGCCCATGGCGCATCGGGTTTTCGCGCTTCACACGGCCCCAGTGGGCTTGCGTTCCGCCAAATCACCACACCATTGTGGACAAGCAAAAAAAGCAAGCGCAGTTCAGAGGGTAGAATCCTGCGTTGACGGGCCTCCTCGCATGGTGAAGCGGCCAACCGGGTCAGGTGGGGAACCAAGCAGCCCTAACTGTGGAGTCAGTGCCGGGGGTAAGGCTCGTCAACTTCTCTTTTTCGCCTTCGCACTCTTTTCTTCCATTTGCACCGCGGTGCCTGTGGATGCCTTCTCTCTCTCCTACCCCTATTGCTAGTTTGGCTTTGATCCCGCCTGTTCGAGGTGCGTGACTGAGGCTGTGTCAGCGTTTTCCCACGATGGGACAAGGCGGTTGGAAACATCCACTCGCCCGGGTTTTTTGCACACTTTGTGGCATTCGTTTCAACCCTTTTGTTCCACGGGTGCCCACATGCCAGCCCTTTCGACAGCGCCAATGCCAGTGTTGTTGTTGCCCCGCCGCCGTGCTCACGCAGTTAACTTTTTGGGGGTGTCGTGTTTGTGTTTGGCAGCGTTTGGCAACAGCCACGCTGTAGAGGCCGCTTTTGGCAGCGAAGCGATGGCGAATTGGCAGGAGGAATTGCAGACGGAGAAGCAGGCTTTTGCGCCCAGTTTTGAGTTGAACACCAGCATTTTGCCCAGCGTCGGCGATGCCCTGAACTTCGGCAGCGCCGCTTATCGCGGCAGTTTTGCCACCGGCGCTTCGTCCAACGCCACTCAGCATCTGGACCTCACGCGCTGGCTCACACCCGACAACAGCGCGAACCGCTTTGGCTTCACCCTCGGGCTCAGCGGTCCGGTAAACCTTTCTTCGCCCACGAGTTCAGCCGCCAGCATGGCGCCAGGCGCCGCGCAACCACCCACGCAGTTGGACCTGGGCGTTCGCTGGCGTTCACAGCTGCAGCGGGGCCGGCATCTGGATGTCTCGGCGTGGGCGCAGACGCCCGACGCGATGGGACTCATCTGGCAAACCCAGCCACCGGCCTACGGCACGCGGGTCGAAGTGCAATGGGCCTCCTCCCGCACGCGCGGGTTGATGCCTGAATTCGGCGCCATCGGCGTGCAGTTGCAGGGCGGATCGCGCCTGGTGCTGCGGGCCCGCAAAGGCGGACCGATGCTGTACTACCGCGCCAAATTCTGAGTTTGGCTGTGGACTGTCAAGCAGACGCCGCTATGGTTTTCGCAGCCAGCGCAGTGCGCCCTCGCCCGCCGCGCGGCCGGTGGCCAAGCTGGCTGTGAGCAAATAGCCCCCGGTGGGTGCTTCCCAATCCAGCATTTCGCCGGCGCAGAAAACGCCAGGCATTGCGCGGGCCATGAGGTGTTCATCCAGCGCTTCAAAAGTGACGCCACCCGCGGTGCTGATCGCCTCGTCGATGGGACGCGTGGCCACCACCGTGATCGGCAAGGCCTTGATCGCATGCGCCAAGGCAACGGGGTCGTTCATGCCCTCCTTGCCCAAGTGTTCGTACAGCACACCGGCCTTGATGCCATCCAGCCCCAGGCGGCTTTTGAGGTGGCTGGACAACGACCGGGAACCGCGCGGATGACGCACCTCCACCAACACGCGTTCAGGTGTGTGATCGGGCAGCAGGTCCAGGTGAAACGTGGCGTGGCCATGGGCCTCGATTTCGTCGCGCAGAAGGTGGGATACCGCATACACCAGGCTGCCCTCCACGCCCGTGGCAGTTGCCACAAACTCGCCCCGGCGCTGAAAACTGCGGCCCTGGCTGTCGGTGAAGCCCAAGGCCACGGTCTTGAACGGCTGCCCGCCAAAGCGCTCAGCGAAGTGCGGCGTCCACCCCACCCCGGGGCTCGGTGTGCGGCCAATAAGTTCTTGAAAAAAAGCGCGGCGGGTTTCACCAGCGGGCGCGTGGGCGCTCAGCACGTCAAAACCGCAGTTTGCAGGGCGCTGCGGCGCCACAGGCACGCCGCGCTCTGCCAAGCGGGGCACCCATGCGCCGTCAGACCCCAGGCGCGCCCAACTGGCCCCTCCCAGCGCGAGCACCACTGCCTTGGCGCGCACGCGCACGGCGCCCGCAGGTTCTGAGAACACCAGCGCCCCGTCTTCGGCCCAACCCTGCCAGCGATGGCGCATGTGGAACTGCACACCTTGCGCGCGCAGCCGCTGCAGCCAGGCGCGCAGCAGCGGGGCGGCCTTCATGTCGGCCGGGAACACGCGGCCCGAGGTGCCCACAAAGGTCTCTACGCCCAGGGTCTGCGCCCATGCGCACACTTCGGGCGCACCGAACACCTGCAGCAGTGGCTCGATGTGTGGCTGGCGCTCAGCAAACCGGGTGGCGAATGTGGCATGGGGCTCAGAATGGGTAAGGTTGAGCCCGCCTTTGCCCGCCAGCAGGAACTTGCGCCCCACCGACGGCATGGCATCGAACAGGTGCACCACCGCGCCACCTTGCGCCAGTACCTCGGCAGCCATCAGGCCCGCAGGGCCGCCACCCACGACAACGGCATCGCAGTGCAGTTCAGTGGCCGCGTCGCCTGCCAAGGGAGTGGGTGCATTCATGGGGAAACCTCTGGATCAGAACAAAGAGGCAAGGCTCAAAAAAGCGAGCCTTGCACGGGGCCGGACGCATCACCGTCAGCCACATCGGGCATGGGTGCAGGCGCGGAATTGGCCTGCGCGCCAGTCACTGGTGCATCTGCATTCACAGCATCTGCGGCCGCAACCAATCGCCCGGGGGCGGCAGTATGCCCCACAGCAGCGCGTGCGCCGGCAGCGGCACATGATGAGCCCACAGCGCCAACATCTTCGCCGTCGTCGGGCACCAGCACCATGCGCCCATCGCCCGTCAGAAAAGCCGCCCGCACCGGTGCATCCGGCACCTGCAGCCGCACTGCGGCGCGGTAGCGCTGCAGTTGGGCGATCAACCCAGGCTGGCGTTCAGGCTGGGCAGCGCTTTTGTAGTCCAGCACCCACCAGCCCGCGTGCTCGGCTGGCTGGTGGCGGTGCACCAGGCGGTCGATGCGCAGGCTCTGGCCCTGGTAGCGCAGCGGCGCTTCGTTGATGGTGGTGTCCACCATGGCACCCTCCCAGGCCCAGGCGCCCTCGCCGGCCAGTATGCGCCGTGCGGTGTGGGCGGCGTTGCGCGCCGCCTCCACCGTGATGTCGAAATCCTGCGCCAGGCGCGCCAGGCGCGCGGCGGGCCAGCCGTCTGCGCGCAGTTCGGCCAGTGCCTGGCCCGCCACGCCGGCCTGCTCCAGCAGCTGGTGCATCGCCTCACCCCACCGCGAGGCGGGCGTTGACGGCGCTCTCTCAGGCACCAGGACATCGGCATCACCGCTTTGCACCTCACGCTGCGGCGCACGCAGCGCCTCAGGTACCAAAGGCAACTCCGACAACGTGAAATGACCGTGTTCGCCATCGATTGCGTCGTGCAGACCATCGTCTTCCGGGCTGGCAGGCACGCTGGCGTCCACCAGCAGGGGCGCCAGCCGGTTCCACCAGCTTCCCGGGGCGGACACGCTGGGCTGCACGGATGACAGCGCCAGGCAGTGCTTGGCGCGCGTCATGGCCACGTAGAGCATGTTCAGTTCTTCACGCTGGCGGGCCTGTTGTTCGGCTGCGAGAGCGGCTTCAGCGCTGGGCGGCGGGTTGGACTCGCTGGCCAGGAATACAAAGCCCGCGGGCTCGGTCTTCTCTCCGGGCCAGTCCACCAGCACACCCATGGTCTCGGCCTTCTGCGGGCGGGTGTCGGTGTCGAGCAGCAGCACGCAGCGCGCCTCCAGGCCCTTGGCGCCGTGCACAGTGAGCAGACGCACCGCCTGCGCATCCACACGGCCGGGGGCGCGCACGCCGCCTTTTTTCATGGCACGCACAAAGGCGTAGGGTGTGAGGTAGCGGCCGCCATCGTGCTGCAGTGAAGCCGACAAAAGAGCGCGCAGATTGGCCAGTACGGCCATGCGCTGGGCTGCCGGCGCCGCAGCGGCAAACCGTGCCAGCACATCCCCGTGCTGGTAGATGGCATGCAGCGCATCGTGGGGGGGCAACGCATCCACCCAGGTCTTGTATTGAGCCAAATCGGCCCCTAGCGCTTGTGTATCCAGCGCCAGCAGCTCACTTTTTTGAAGCAGATCAAACCAGCTGCAATCTGCATGCTCTGGCTGCCGGCGCACGGCCGCCAAGGCCACCAGCGTGTCGTCGCCCACACCGAACAATGGCGATTTGAGCGCCCGCGCCAAAGACAGGTCATGGCTTGTGGAGACCAGCGCATCGAGCAAGGCCACCATGTCCTGCACCTCGGGCGCGTCGAACAGGTCGGCCTTTTCGGGCTGCACGCACGGCAGGTGCAGGGCGCGCAGGGCGTCTTGCATGCTGGCCAGCCGGTCGCGCTTGCGGGCCAGCACCAGCACTTCGTTGGGCGGCGTGCCAGCAGTGATCTGCTGGGCCACCCAGGCGGCCGCCTGGGTGCATTCGCGCATGCGCTGGGTTTCCTCAGGCTCGTGGCGCGGCTCGGTCAGGCTGTCGCGCCAGGCAAAGGGGTCACTACCGCCGCTATCGCCGCTGTCCGGAGGCAGGATGGGCGGCAGGCGCAGCAGCACGCCCGGGTCATTCGACTCGGTGGTGTGGTCACGGAAGCCGCTGGTCTCGTGCTGCGCCTGCGCTGCGCCCATCACATGGTTCACGGCGGCAATCACGCCCGTGGCGTTGCGGCGCGTGTGGTCGCAGCTGAGCAGATCTCCGCCCAGCCCATCGCGCACAAAGGCCTGCGCGGCGATGAAGACTTGCGGCTCGGCCCGGCGAAAGCGGTAGATGCTTTGTTTGGGGTCGCCCACGATAAACACGCTGGGCGCGCTGGCGCCGCCGCCCGAGCCCGCATAGCCCGCCAGCCAGGCGTGCAGTGCCTGCCACTGCAACGGGTTGGTGTCCTGAAACTCATCGACCAGCAGGTGGCGGATGCGCGCATCCAGCCGCTCTTGCACCCAGCCCGACAGCACTGGGTCTGCCAGCATGACCAGTGCGGTGCGCTCCACATCGTTCATGTCCACCCAGCCATGCTGCTGCTTGACGGCGACAAACTGGGCGATCAGGCAGCGTGCCAGCCGCGCCATGCGCTGCTGGTGCTGCCAGGCCTCGTGCTGGCGGCGCGCCGTCAAGAGGCGCTGCAGCTCGGGCTCGGCCTCCTGCGCGGCGGCGAACTTCTCCAGGTTTTTCGACAGGCGGTCTTCCTTGGCCACAAACATGGCTTTGCGCAACAGGTCGAGCCGCTGGTTCAGGTTGGCACACGCCAGCGCATCAATGATGGCGTCTGCGGCCTTCTGTGGCGTTTTGTTCGCCTCGGTGCCCAGGGCCTTGGCGCGTGCAAGCCAGCGCTGATGGCTGGCATCGCCCTGCAATGCCTCTGCCGGTTCGGTGAACGCAGCCAAATCGGGATACTGCACCTGAAACGCCGGTACAGAAGCATCGACCACGCCCGCAGCGTCGGCCAGATCAAATTCCACCCGCTTGGCCAGCGCCGCTGTCAGGGCCTTGTGCGTCTGCGAGCGACCGTGGCGCGCCACCACCGCTTCGTAGTCGGCCCGCAAACCGTCATTGGAAGCCACCGCGTGCAAGAACGGGCTCCACACCTCGCGCACGGCCTCGGCATCGTCTTCAAGCAGTTCAAAGTGGGCGGGCAGGCCCCGCTCCTGCAGCAGCGCCAAGGGCGCGTTGCCCAGCAAGGCAGCAAACCAGCTGTGGAAGGTGCGGATCTGTACAGGGCGACCGCTGGCCAGCATCTGGCGATATAAATTTTGTAGCGCCTCGCGCTTATCCAGAGCGCGCTGGGGGCTGATTCCCCTTGAAATCAGTTCACGGGTCAGCTCGTCCAGCGGTGCATGGGCAAACGCCTCCAGCCATTCCTGCAAGCGCTGGCGCATCTCGCCCGCCGCCTTTTTGGTGAAGGTGATGGCCAGGATCTCGTGCGGCGCGCAGTCGTCCAGCAAGGCGCGCAGCATGCGCGAAACGAGCATCCAGGTCTTGCCCGCACCGGCGCAGGCCTCCACGGCCACGCTGCGCGCCGGGTCACAGGCAATGGCGTAGAAGCCCTCGCGCGAGATGGGTTGGCCGTTGTGTTCGTAGGCGGCCTGTTTCATCGCCGGGCCGCCCCAAGATGAAACGCGGGCCCCCCGGGGGGCAGCGACCAAACGAGGTGAGAGCGCGCGGGAGTTGTCAATTTCATTCCCAGAAGTCTTTTCGGCACAGGCCACGTGCGGCGCAGTATTCGCACACCGAGCCCTCGCCCAGCGCTGGCATGGGAGCACCTGCTGCAATGCGTTCGAAGTCGTGCTGAATGCCATCCACCAGCAGATCGCGCAGGTGCACCACTTCGTCCTGTTCGTGCATCTGCGTTTCGCCGCGCTCACCCACGTTCACGTAGGCGGCGCGCAGGGTGTCGTGGCTCAGCAGGGCGGCATAAAACGCAAGCTGGGTGTCCTCAGCGCCCGCGCCGATGCGCTTGCGGGTGACAGCGTCGTTCTCGGTCTTGTAGTCGATGACAAGCGTTGTGGGCTCGCCTACGGTCGAGACCGCATCAATGCGGTCAATCGTGCCCACCAATTGCAGGCTGCCCAAAGCCTGCGTGGTCTGCACCTCGGCCTGACGGAAATGGCCGCCGTCCCGCTCGTGCTGCGCCAGCCAATGCAAATAGCCGTCGCGCACCTGTGGCCAGCCTGCTGCAAACGGCAAGAAATCGCCTTCGCCCAAACGCTGCTCCCGCGTTACAGCGTGCGCTGCGCTGTCCATGCGGGCAACCCGCACGGCCGCGTCTTCGGTGGGATGCGCCAGCAGGGCTTCATGAAAGTGCTGCAACACGGCATGCAACCAGTTGCCGAAATCCCGCTTGTCCACTTCGGCAGCCAGTTCATCGGCTTCTTGCAACCCCAATTGGCGCAGCGCAAAAAACCGGTAGGGGCAATGCCGCAGGTCCGAGTACGCGGTGGACGACAGCCGCTGCACGGGAAGCGCTTGCCCGCTGGGCAATGGAGGTGCCGTGGGTCGGGCTGCCACGGTGCGCGGGCTGCGCCCGTCAGCACCTTCCGCGGCGGCGCCATCCAGATGCAGGGCCAGCACCAGGGGGCTGGCCAGCAAAGGTTCGCCACCCTCGTCCCCGGTGCGCCACAACACATCGACCCGCGGCGTGCGCAGCGCGTGATGCCAGGCGGCGCGCTGGGCGGCCTCCAGGGTTTCGCGGGTGGGCAGGCCCCAAGCCTGCCGCTGCTGCGCCGTCCAGTCGCCCGGTGGCTCAGGGGCAGCCTGAAGCCGCTTTTCGTCGCACCCGGGCAGCACCAGCGCGGCAAACGGGCGGGCCAGCAACTGGGGCATGGGCAAGACAATCACAGGCACTTCGCCGGGCTGTGGTGGTACATAACGTGCCGCCTCCAGAACCTCGTTGGCCCAGCGGGTGAATTCGGCCAAGGCAATGCGATGGCCTATGCCCCCCCAACCGTCCAGCTCAGCGTCCTGGCCTGTCTGCAGACGCAGTACGGCCAGCACGCGCGCACCCGCAGCGTCATCCTCCAGCAGCAACCATTGGCCACTGGCCTCCAGCAAGGTGCGCAGGGCGACAAGCCATTGCACCAAGGGGCGGGACGCCGCCATGGCCCCGCGCAATGCCTCGACCCGCTCCACACACGCGGCCAGCGCGGGCTTGCCAGGGCTGTTGGTGCCCACGGCACCAGGCGCATCGGCCCACACGGCGACGCCGGCTTTGCGCAGCAAGCGCTCCAGCGCATCGACCTCTGCGGCGGGCACCGCTGGCGCGTGCTTGAGCCAATCCAGCACCTCGTCGGCCGTGGCGTTCCAGGCGCAGGCCCTGAGCGCGGCCATCAGTTGCGCTGCCGCCCGGGTGGTAGACAGGGTCCAGCCGTTTTCGTCCCGCACGGCAACCCCGCTGCTCGCCAAATGGGCGCTGATACGGCGTGTGAGCGCGCGGTCGTTGGCTGCCAGCGCCACCGGCGTGTGGCCAGCCACCACATGCGCGAGCACGCAGGCAGCGGCGCGCTGGGCTTCGTCCTCGGCATCGTGCGCGGCGTGCAGGGCAACGTGGCCCATCGCAGCGGGAGCCGGCGCCGTAGATGCTGGGGGCTCTGGTGCCAACGGCAGGGCCATGGCCCTATCGCCCCAGTGTTCCATCAGGGCACGGGCCAGGGGCTCTTCCTGAAAACCTTGCAGCACGATCAAGGCGTCTACCGACTGGCGCACGCCGGGCTCAAAAAGAACATCCGTGGCATGGCGCGACGCCAACACCCATTCCAGCGCAATGCGCGCCACCACGGCTTCCAGCCGCAACGCCGACCCCGCGTCCGCTTCGGGCAACAGGCTGCGTGCCTGGGCACCCCAGGCATCCCGCGCGTGCGGCGGCACGGCTGCTACAGCGGCAGCCAGTTGGGCAGCGCCTTCTTGCAAGGGGGTGGCCAAAACATCGCGTTGGGCCGCAAGCCCGGACTGGTCCAGCAACGCACGGGCGGCCAGCGTGTCGCGCGCCACGTCACCTGCCAGATCGTTGCCCGCAGGCACGAACACTGACAATTGGCGCGCCCAGTTGCGTGTGGTTTCAAACCGCGGCGCAAAACCGTCTGGGTGCCGCTCGCCCCAATAGCGTTGCGCCAGGGGCATAAGCTGGGCATAGGGAACCAGTACCACGGTGCGCGCTGGATGGGCGTCCAGCAGCTGCATCTGCGCTTCCACCCGGGCCAGCACGGCGCCCCACAGCGCATCGCACTGATCGCTTTTCGCTATGACTGTCATAGCGTCACAGGGCCCGGCCACACCGGTGAACGTGGAATTGGTTTCTGTCACAATCGCCAGACTTTAAACGTATACCGGTCGCAACCCGCCCAGAAACAAGGAATCCGACATGGCCAGCGAACTCATCAAACACGTCTCTGACGCCAGCTTTGAAGCCGACGTGCTCCAACCCGGCACGCCCGTGCTGGTGGATTACTGGGCCGAATGGTGCGGCCCCTGCAAGATGATTGCCCCCATCCTCGATGAGGTGGCAGGTGCTTACCAAGGCAAGCTGCAGATCGCCAAAATGAACGTGGACGAGAACCGCGAGATTCCCGCCAAGTACGGCATCCGCGGTATTCCCACCCTGATGCTGTTCAAAAATGGTGATTTGGCCGCCACCAAGGTCGGCGCGATGAGCAAGGCGCAACTGACCGCCTTCATCGACCAGCAACTGGCCTGACGATTGATGTATTGAGCCGCTTCCCCGTGCCTTAGCGGCACGCGGGAAGGTCCGGTTCGAAGGGCCTGCGGTAGCAGGGCTCTGCACAGACAGAATCCAGCCCGGTGGTTTTCCCGCTTTTTTTCCTGTCATAATTCTTCCAGATCACCGGCCTGCACGCATTGGCAGCCGGACCGAGATCCCCCGGCGAGCCGGGCCTGCAAACAGCAGCCCTTCCGGCCTCAGCCCCCTCCCCCAAGATTCTTACCAGCTCCGCCAAGGAGTCACTCCATGCACTTAAACGAACTCAAGGCACTGCACGTGTCTGAAGTCCTGAAGCAGGCCGAAGAACTCGAAATCGAAAACACAGGCCGGATGCGCAAACAGGAATTGATGTTTGCGATCATCAAGAAGCGCGCCAAGGCAGGCGAGCAGGTGTTTGCTGACGGGGTGCTGGAAATCCTGCCCGACGGATTCGGCTTTTTGCGCAGCCCCGACACCAGCTTCACCGCCAGCACGGACGACATCTACATCAGCCCCAGCCAGGTGCGCCGTTTCAACCTGCACACCGGCGACATGATCGAAGGTGAAGTGCGCACGCCCAAGGACGGCGAGCGCTACTTTGCCCTGACCAAGCTGGACAAGGTCAACGGCGGCCCACCCGAGCAGAACAAGCACAAGGTGATGTTCGAGAACCTGACGCCACTGTTCCCCAAAGAGCAGATGCGCCTGGAACGCGACATCAAGGGCGACGAGAACATCACCGGCCGCATCATCGACATCATTGCCCCCATTGGCCGCGGCCAGCGCGCACTGATCGTGGCGCCACCCAAGAGCGGCAAGACGGTGATGATGCAGCACATCGCCCACGCCATCACGGCCAACAACCCCGACGTGCACCTGATGGTGCTGCTGGTGGACGAGCGCCCTGAAGAAGTGACGGAAATGCAGCGCACGGTGAAGGGCGACATCATTGCATCGACCTTCGACGAGCCCGCCGCCCGCCACGTGCATGTGGCCGAAATGGTGATCGAGCGCGCCAAGCGCCTGGTGGAGCTGAAGAAGGACGTGGTGATCCTGCTGGACTCGATCACCCGCCTGGCCCGCGCCTACAACAACGTGGTGCCCTCCAGCGGCAAAGTGCTGTCGGGCGGTGTGGACGCAGCAGCGCTGCAGCGCCCCAAGCGCTTCTTCGGCGCAGCCCGCAAGGTGGAAGAAGGCGGCTCGCTCACCATCATCGCCACCGCGCTGGTCGATACCGGCAGCCGCATGGACGAAGTGATCTTTGAAGAATTCAAGGGCACGGGCAACTGCGAAATCCACCTGAACCGCCGCCTGTACGAAAAGCGCGTGTTCCCCGCCATCGAGCTCAACAAGAGCGGCACACGCCGCGAAGAATTGCTGCTGGCGCCCGAGATCCTGCAGAAGACCCGCATCCTGCGCCAGTTCATGTACAACATGGACGAGATCGAGTCCATGGAGCTCATGATCAAGAACATGAAGGCCACCAAAACCAATGTGGACTTCTTCGACATGATGCGGCGCGGGGGCTGATTCTCAGCATGTGCCATAATTGAGGGCTTTTTCTTGCGGAAAGTACATCGGACTGGCCGGTGCGGCTCCCGCAGTTGACTCAAAGGAAGATCATGAAAGAAGGCATTCACCCCAACTACCGCGAAGTTCTGTTCGTGGACCTGTCCAACGGTTTCAAGTTCGTGACCCGTTCGTGCGTGAACACCAAGGAAACCGAAACCCACGAAGGCAAGGAATACCCGCTGTTCAAGCTGGATACTTCTTCTGAATCGCACCCCTTCTACACCGGCACGCAAAAGTCGGTGGACAACATGGGTGGCCGCGTGGAGCGCTTCCGCAACCGCTTCGGCAAGACCACGGCCGCTGCGAAGTAAGACCGCAAGCCCGGGAGCCTCTTCCCGCCGCTTCGAGAAGGCAGCCCGGTTCGCCGTGCTGCCTTTTTTCCTTCCTGAAGGCTGCGTGCCACCCGCGCGCGGCAGTTCTCGACTCGATGCTTGCCGGCGGCGATCGCCAGGCCGGCCCATTGCGCCGAGACCGCCCCGCCGATTGGCGCCCCCCACCTTGCACCGGACAACTTTCGCGTGATCCAGCCAACCCCCGCCATCGTGCCCCACAGCGCCGCACGCACTCTGCCGCGCTGGGCGCTGCTGCTGCTGTGCCTTGCCTATGTGGTGCCGGGCTTCATTGGCCGCGATCCGTGGAAGAGCGCCGACGTGACGGCCTTCGGCTACATGCGCGAACTGGCGCTGGGCCACACCTCGTGGCTGGACCCGCTGATGGCAGGGCTGCCGCCCGACACCGACGGCCTGCTGCCCTACTGGCTCGGAGCCTGGGCCATCCAGTGGACATCGCCCTGGC
>JBCNOJ010000097.1:0-12337 GCA_039593925.1 Acidovorax sp. | reverse complement strand
CTCAAAATTCCGTCGCCCCCGAGCCGCGCAACGTCGTTCAGCTCTCGGCCTCTGGCACGGTGGAGGTGCAACAGGATTTGCTGGTCCTCAATCTGGCCACCACCAAGGAGGCAGCAGACGCCGCCACCGTGCAAACGCAACTCAAGCAGGCTCTTGACACGGCGCTGACGGAAGCCAAGCGCAATGCGCAGCCGGGGCAGCTGGATGTTCATACCGGGCCTTTCGGCATGTACCCGCGCTATGGCAAGGACGGCAAGATCAACGGCTGGCAGGGTCGGGCCGAGCTGGTGCTGGAGGGGCGTGACTTTGCCCGCATCACCTCCACGGCAGGCAAGATCCAGACGCTGTCCATCAGCCAGGTATCGTTTGGCCTCTCGCGCGAGTCGCGTGCCAAGGTAGAGGGCGAGGCCCAGAGCCAGGCCATCGAGCAATTCAAGGCCCGGGCGGCAGAGCTTGCCAAAGGCTTTGGCTTTAGCAACTACAGCCTGCGCGAGGTGTCGGTGAACAGCAATGAAATGGTCCCAGGCCCGCGGCCCCGCATGATGGCCGCAGAGGCCAAGGTGGGTTCGTTCGCTGACTCTGCCGTTCCGGTGGAGGCAGGCAAGGCGCAGGTGATTGTGAACGTCTCCGGCTCCGTGCAAATGCGATGAGTTGGTAGCAAAAATGGCCTCTAGCGCTTGCCCATCAAGCGCTGGTAGCTATCATTTTTGCTGATCCGGCTTGCTGCCACCACATTTGCCGCCACTGCATTTGGCGCAGAGGTCTGGCAAGCCGCAATCACTGCGCAGCCCAGCCCCCGTCCATGTTCCAAGCCACACCCCGCACGTTGTTGGCGGCTGGCGAGCAGAAGAACACCGCCAGTTCACCAAGTTCCTCAGGGGTAGTGAACTGCATGGACGGCTCTTTTTCGCCCAGCAGCAGTTTTTTGGCGTCTTCGTTGGAAAGACCGTGTTCGGCGGCCTTGGCGTCCACCTGCTTTTGAACCAGTGGGGTGAGCACCCATCCAGGGCAGATTGCATTGCACGTGACGCCGGTGGTGGCGTTTTCCAAGGCAGTCACTTTCGTCAAACCCACGATGCCGTGCTTGGCGGCCACATAGGCTGATTTCTGCGCAGAGCCTACCAGCCCGTGGACCGAGGCCACATTGATAATGCGGCCCCAATTGGCGCTCTTCATGGCCGGCAGCGCCAGGCGCGAAGTGTGGAAAGCGCTGGTCAGATTGATGGCGATTACGGCGTCCCAACGCTCGACCGCAAAGTCTTCCACGTTGGCCACATGCTGGATGCCGGCGTTGTTCACAAGGATGTCCACCCGCCCAAACTGCGAGGCGCTGTACTTCATCATGTCTTCGATGTCTGCCGCGCGGCTCATGTCGGCGCCGTGGTAGGCCACCTGCGCACCCGCGGCTTCCCCGGCAGCCAGCACCTCGGCGCGGGGCGTGTCCACATCGCCGAAGCCGTTGAGCACGATGTTGGCGCCTTGGCGGGCCAGGGCTTTTGCGATTCCAAGACCAATGCCACTGGTCGATCCGGTGACGAGGGCGGTTTTGCCTTTCAGCATGTGAGTCTCTCCGAATGAATTACGAATGATCGGGGGGGAAAGCGTCCAGCATAGATTGCATCATCTTTGCTGCGCCAGCCTGTAGTTCTACTGACTGGTCTAGCTGGTCAATTAGGCCTTCGAGGATTGCGCGGTGAGGATCGTGGCCCGCTATTTGGGCAATGTGTATTCGCATTGCTATGGGGCAGGGTCTCGATCCCTTTTTCCAGTTTGATACGTGTTGTTCTTTCGCCCCAAGTAGCTCTGCCAGCCCTCGCTGGCTTCCTACTATCTCAGATGCTTTTTTGATAGATAAATCTAATGGCACGGTGATAACCTTGCGTGGTTAGTTTTGCTAGAATGGTGTTAACCATAAGAGGTTAATTATTACCTCTTCAGGTTAATTAAACCACCATGGAGCTACCCATGCCAGCCTGCCAGATTTCCTTCTCAGCCTTCGCGGCCTCCCTCCTTGCCTCGGTCCAGTCCGAAGCTATCGATTGCACTCCCCCTGTCCAAGAAACCGCACCTGCGGTGGTAGCTCACCCTGTTGTGGTGGATGGTGGGGAGTGCTCGGTTGGCGAGTTGTGGGATGCGGCTGGTGAGATATACCTTGATCACAAAGTTGCTGGGGGTCGCATCCCTTCCAGCTACATGTTCCTCCTGAACCAGCATTACGCCCGTGGCGGGTTCACAAATAACGTCTCCAACAGCGACCGTGTTCGGTATTACGACGGCATGGTCTTCTATGCGCATCGTTGCATTCAATCCGGGTGCTGACATGTCCAAGGCCCCAAACCTCGACATGAACGACAAGCTCGTTAAACGCGGCCTGCTCGTTTCCTGGCACGGTTACCGCGCTCACGTTGTGAGGGTCCGGGCTGGTCGCTGTCTCTGCAAGTGGCGTACTGGCAGCACTGACGCATTCCGCCATGCTGCTACGTGGCTCTCCTGCGCCTCTGTTCAGGTGGTCAAGCCATGACCTACCTCTCTGCCCTCATGTCTGGCAAGTCTCCCTGGTTGTTAGCGGTCGTCCTCTCCACTGTTTGCCGCCATCTGTCCCCTAGCTTGGACTCGTTGATCCCGTCCCTGATTGCGTTTTTCAGCACGAGATACGAAATCCAGATGGTCAGTATCAGCACGATCAGCAGCACTGCCAGTTCAAAAAGCATTGCCCGCGTCATCGCAATTTCAAAGTTGTTCATGGCCTTCCTCCTGCGCGCAATGGTAGTCGTCGTGACAGCCCTGCACGCTCCTTCGCGTGCGTGGGAGCGTAGAGCGCTGTTGCTCGCCCCGGCACCGTGTGCCGTCAACCACTGAAAGACCACCATGGCCCTCACCTCCATCATTCAAATTCTCAAGGTCAACGAAAAGCGCTCCGGCAACAAGAACGGTCGCGACTGGGCGATGCAAGATTGCGAATGCGCCCTCCTGGCAGATACCGGCGAGCTTGAGCAAGTCGGCGTCCTGCAACTGCCTAAAGACATGATGGGTGATGCCGCGCCCAAGCCCGGCATCTACCTGGGCTCCTTCGCCCTGCGCGCTGGCATGCAAGACCGCAAGATTGCAGCCGTCCTCACCGGCCTCCAGCCCTACGCTGTCCCCAAGGCCTCCAAGCCCGCTACTGCCGCTGCGGCCTGACCACCATGGACGCCCCTATCACCCGTGAAGAGCTTGTGCACTTCGCCCGGCAATTGATGTGGCTGGCTTTCTTCGCTGGCATGTTCGGCGCCCTGGTGTTCTCCATCGCTTCTGGCCTTCTCTCTGGCGCTCTGGAGTTCTTGGCGCAACGTGCCCTGCGCAACGCAAGGGTCAATGCAGCCCGCGCCCGCGCAGCCTCGGGGGGTATGGGGCATCGCCCCATGTTGGGCCTGTCACGCCCAGCGTTCCCGTATCAAGGGGCAGGGGGCGAACTAGGGCGCGTGTCTCAAGCTGAGCCACAGCAGTCGCAAGCGCACGGCCTTGGGGGGCGCGTGGTCAAGCGCAGTGAAGACCCGCGCCCCCAGACCCAGGATCAGGCAAGCCCGGATTCGTGCTTGAAAGACAAGCGCGCCGAAGGCGTCCCCGCCCTGCGACGTGCTCACGGTGGTAGTGGCGATTCCGGCGAAGTGCTCGGCACTTCAGAGGAATTGACGCTAGCACCTCCCGGGCCTCTAAGTCCTCTTCGGGGTGCTTGATGTACTGCATGCAAGCCGATGTCAGCACGATCACTGAAGTGTCTTGCGACACCCCAGATGCTTTGGTCGTGCTCACCCGGCTTGAGCTTGCGCAGCACAGCCCGTTTTACCTAGACAACGAATCAGCGGGGGCTATAGGGGGTGCCCTCCTGCTCGTGATGGCGGCCGCATGGGGCATGCGCGCCATACGCAAAACCCTCGAACAACGCAATGAAAGTGAGTAACCAATGAACACTCTCCGTCCCTCCTTGGAAAACGCTGTGAAGCGCCGTTTCCCTGTCCTCGCGGGCTTCCGCAAGGTGCCTACTGCTGTGGTCGTCGGCGCCACCCTGCTGGCTACTGCTGGCAGTGCCAACGCCTTGACCGTGGCTGATTTTTCCGAAGCCATCGCCCTGATTACCGGCGTTGTGGCTATCGTCTCTGCCTTCGGCATTGCCGTACTTTCCGTGGTCGTCACTGCTCGCCTGTTCGGCTGGATTCGCTCGGCTCTGCGCTAACACAGCGTCCATCTACGGGGCGCCTTCTCACAAAGGGGGCGCCCTTTTTTTATCCGGGGGTTGTATGGGGTTCTGGGTTCTCCTCGCGCTCGTTCTTGGCGGCGCCATCGTCTTCTGGCCATGAGGCTCTGCATGGCTCATCTTCTCCGTTTGATCGCTCCCTTCCTTGCGCTCGTCCTGTACTTCCTCGCTCAGTCGGCCACTGCCGCATTGCCTGCGCCTGCTACTAGCTGGCGCATTTCTAACGGTGGCATTACCACTGGCTATGGGGCTAAGTCAGCGGCGTGTAACGAGTGGCTTTCTACCCGCAAAGGCCAGTTGGGTTCTAACTACACATTCCAGATTCTTTCGACTGACCCGACTTGCCAGTACCAATGGTTTAACAACGGCAGCCCTGCAAGCTCGGTCAGTGCACTGTCATATGAAGCGGCTCTTGTTTGTCAGTCCGGCGCTGAAAAGGTCGGCAATGAGTGCGTTTGCTCCGCTGGCTATGACGAATTCCAAAACCAATGTTTGCCCCAGTGCGCCAGTGGGTGGACGCGAGATTCGCAGGGCATGTGCAAGCGCGACAACCCATGCCCCGCTGGGCAGCATGAGGAGGGCGGCGCCTGTGTTCCGGATGCCTGCAAGCCCAATGAAGTGCGAGTAAATGGCGTCTGCGTCAAGGAGCCTGATTGCCCTGCGGGCGAAACACGCGTCAATGGCGTGTGCAAAAAGAACGGCTGCGAACCCGGTAAAACACTCGGCGACTATGAAACCAACGGCGAGTCCACCACCTTCTATTGCGAACCCTACGGCGGAAAAAATTGCACTGTTCGCGTGAATCCCGGCGTCTGTGTCACGGTCGATGGTGTTTCCAGTTGCTGGGGCTCAGGCAGGATGACTGGTGCAACCTGTACTCCTGGCAATGGAAATGGAGATAGCGGAAACGGCCCCGGCGAAGGCCCTGGCGGTGACGATGGTGGGGGCGGTGGCGATGGCCCAGGCAACGGCGGAAGCGGCCCGGGCAACAGCGGAAACGGTCCGGGAAGCGGCAATAACGATGGGCCGGGCACCGGACCAACACAGCCACCAGTCAGCCCGCCGCCTCCTGTCCCTCCTGATCCAAATACGGGCAAGTGTCCCCCTGGCACTGAGCGATATCCAAACGGCAATTGCTACGCCCCAACACCGCCGCCTACGAATCCTGACAACGATGGCAAGTGCCCCCCTGGCACCGTCAAAGTAGGAGGTCAGTGTGTATCGCCGTCTCCCCCTGGAAAGCCTGTCCCAGACACAGGCACGCCAGAGAATCCAAACCCCGTTGGCGGTGGCGGCGGTAACGGAGATGGCGACGGAGATGGCGACGGCGACTCAATGTTTACCGGCTCATGCATGGGCGGCTTCACCTGTGAAGGTGATGCCATCCAATGCGCCATGGCCCGTGAGCAGCACCGCATGAATTGCAAGCTCATGGACACCGAGAACGTTGATAGCTTTTGGCGGTCGGCTATCGATGGGACCGACCCAAAAAGCGCCGACAAGCTCCGTGAAAACGCTCAGCAGGTCAGTGTCGGTTCTTTCGATCAGCAGGGCCTTGGCTGGTCCCGCGCCTGTCCGCCTAACCCTCGCTTCGACATCGTTGGCGAGTCATTCGAAATTCCCTTTAACAAAGTCTGCGGCCCTCTCGGCGTCCTCAGCTATGCGGCCCTCGGCCTCACTTTGCTGAGCTGCCTGCTTTGGGTCGTTGGTAAGAAAGACTGAAAGGATTGACTCATGCCATGGATCGTTTCTGTGCTTCTGGGTGGCCTCATTCAGATAGCGGCGTCCCTCGTCGGTCGTGTCCTTCTCGCCCTCGGTTTCGGATTCGTTGAATACGTTGGCATAAACCTGCTGATTGATTCTGCAAAGTCCTCGGCCCTTTCTCTTATTGGCGGCGTAGGTGCCTCGTCCATCGGTGAGTGGGCGGGCTTCTTCCTCATTGACCAGCACGTGTCGGTCATCTTGAGCGCCATCGGCGTCAAGGTGTTGCTGAACTCACTCGGCGGCGCCAGCGTTAGGCGTCTCGTCCAAAAGTAAGGGGCGTATATGCCAATCAACTTTGTCACCGGCCTTCCACGGCAGGGCAAAACGCTGTTCGCCTTTATCGAGATACAGCGCCGCGCGAAAGAGGAAAACCGGCCTGTCTTTTACTGCAACATCCCAAACGTCACGCTCCCCGGTTGGGTCGAGATTGACCATCCGGACAAGTGGATGGAGTGCCCTAACGATTCCATCATCGTTGTGGATGAGCTGCAGGATTTTTGGGGTGCTGCTTCCAGCGGCGCAAAGGTGCCGGAGCCCATTCTTGAGCTCTCTAAGCATGGCAAGCGTGGTATTGATTTCTACTTCATCACGCAAGACCCCACACTCGTTCACAACACGCCGCGCAAACTCACGGAGACACACTGGTACGTTGTTCGTGCCTTCGGTTCAGAAAACGCTATCGCCTACAAATTCAGGGGTATGCAGACTGACCCCGGTAAGGTCGTAAACAAGGCTGAAAAGTATCCATGGCGCTACCCAAAAGAGGCATTCGGAAAGAAAGACAAGGCAGGCAATTGGATCACTCAGCCCTGGTACAAAAGTGCTGATGTTCACAACATCAAGCGCAAGATTCCCCTCAAGGTTTGGGCCATACCGTTTGCCATCCTTCTTGGCATTGGTGCCGTCTGGTTTGCTGTGTCATCGGTGCTTAGCTTCGGTGCAAAAGCTGCTGGCGCCGTTGGCGGCCCTGCTGCCTCTGCGTCATCTTCGCCCGGCTCTGCTTCCGTCGCTCGTCCCCCTGGAGCTGGTTCCCCAGTGGCTGCTCAAGCTGGCCCGTTGACGTATGAGCAATATGTGCACTCCCGCGTCCCTCGATTGCCTGACTTTCCCCAGTCGGCTCCCGTCTATGACGCAGTGACACAGCCCACGGAGGCCCCATATCCAGCGGCGTGTGTCGAGATGGGCAAGACCTGCAAGTGCTACAGCCAGCAAGCGACTCTGTTGCAGGTCAGTGGCCCTGTTTGCCTTCAGATCGTCCGTCAAGGCTTCTTCATGGACTGGCGCACCCGTGATGACGCTGGCGCCCCTCATGGCCAGATCGATCGGGAGCGCGGGCAGTCTGCCCGAAACCGCTTCGATGAAAACCGCCAGCAAGGCCGGGAACGTGTTGTCAATACCGTCCCAATGCCATCTGCACCAGTGCCCCAAGCGGGTCAGATAACGCAAGCGGATTTGGTTGCGCAGCATCGTTTGAAAAACCCTGCGTTTGCTGGCCTGCCTCGTGGCAGTAGTCAGTAGTGGTGACTAGGCGGGGGCTGCGGCGTGGCGAGTTTACGAGCGGCGCCGCAGGCGCCGCCTAGATTTATCAATAAGACATATCTCGACAGAGCATGCAAATAGGACCCGTAAGAGCCTTACGCCAGCCGCTCGGCTGGCGGTTGGATGTTGGTGTTCCTGGCTGTTTGTTGGTGTGGGAGTTTCCAGATGGCGACTGGTGCTATCTGGATCAGCTTTGGTGCTGGCAATGGCGCCACAAGCAAGGCGCAAGGCTTGCCCCCTGGTGGGATGGCCTTTAGCAAAAGGTAAACCCCGCGTGGACGGCAATCCACCGGGGTTTGTGATGGCAACTAATCGAGGTAGCTGCAATGGAACGATATGTAGTGCACAAAGGCGTTTACTGTCAAGTGTTTGAGCACGGCTGGCGCGTTAAAGAATGGCAGTGTCCCGCCACGGGTCAGAAAGAATTCATGGCCTGGAAAAAGCGCCTTTACGTGCCTTTGGACGATTGGGACAACCCCGAAGTGCATGCCGGGCCTGAGATTGATCAATCAGGCACTGAGGAAGAAAAAGAACGGAAAGAACGCCAGCGCCTGCTGGGTCTGGAGCGCAGCGCAGCACGTGCAAAACGCACATGTCGACACAAGATCAAGTCAGCGTCTTTCACTTCGTTGTTGACCTGCACCTATCGGGAAAACATGACCGATTTCGACCGCGTGCGGCTCGATTGGGCCGCGATGCTTCGCAAGCTGCGGCGCGTCATTCCGGGCTTTCGCACTGTGTACGCGTTTGAGCAGCAGGATAGAGATGCATGGCACGTTCATGCGTGCATCGATAGGCTCCCCGTGTTCCTCGAAATTCCCGGTGAAGGTCGTGTGCGCTCCTGGGACTATTTGCGCCGTATGTGGCGCGGCATCGTAGGCCGTGACAACGGCAACATTGATGTTGATGGCCATCGCAAAACCCGCCATGGTTTGCCCGGTAAATGGCGTGCTTCTGAGTCCTTGGCCAAGCTGGCCGGGTATGTCTCAAAGTACCTCACGAAGGACCATGAAAACGGCATTGAGGGCCGCAATAGGTGGGGCAGTACGCAGGGCCTTGCTGTATCCAAGCCCGTCACATTTGATATGCCGGAAATGCCTCTTGCGGATCTCGTCGGCCTTACTTTTGAGTTGGCCGATGGTCATCGGATCGTTCGTCATCGCATCGGTCAATTCGGCAAATTCTGGGTCCTATACACAGAGCCCGGCGAAGCTGATTTAACGCCCTCTCAGGCGTTTGAACTTCGCGGGGGTGCCCATGCCCTTGGCGGCTAAATCCAGCAATATCGTTACCGGTGTGGGCCGTCCCCGTGTCCATGCAAGTGATTCTGTTCGCGTGGCGGAATTTCGCTCTAAGAATGCGCGCCTTGATGTGCCCATTTCTTTACCCACTGGTCAAACCATTGACGACTTAGCCTCTCAGTTCGGCTGCTCAAAAGCGGTGGTCGTTCGCTCTCTGCTGCGCTTTGCGCTCACTAACAGGGATTGGAAAAAACAAGGCTTGATATGGGGGGACTGAATGGCTTTGATTGGCTATGCGCGCGTGTCTACAAAGGATCAAGAAACGCATCTGCAGCTTGATGCCTTAGCAAAGGCTGGCGTTCGTGAAGTGAGGCAGGAAAAGGGAAGCTCAGTCGGTCCACGGCCAGAGCTCCACAAGCTGCTCTCTGAACTCAAGCCCGGTGATGTGCTGGTCGTCTACAAGATGGATCGTGTAGCGCGGTCCCTCAAAGACCTGCTTTCCATTCTGGATCGTATCAAGGCTGCTGGTGCTGCTATACGGTCCCTCACTGAGCCTCTAGACACGTCCACGCCCCTGGGTATGTTCATGATTCAGATATTGGGCTCTGTCGCTCAGCTTGAGCGGTCGATCATCAGGGAGCGTGCTCTAGCTGGGCAGGTCGCTGCTTATAAGAGGGGTGTTCGGTGGGGCGGTCGTTCACCGAAGCTGTCAGAAGCTGACAAATTGGAGCTAGTTAGGCTGAAAGAAACCGGGATGACGCTTGCGGCTTTGGCTGTGCGGTTTAATGTTGCAGAGTCGACAGTCTCCCGGTACTTGAAACCGCCGCCGCCGTCCACACGTCGAAAGAAATTGCCTGTGCTCGGCCCCTTGGTATCCTCGGATGAATAACGATGCAACGCAAGGAAAATCGGCACGCAGGCGAGGGCGCTGCCGTGCCGATTTTGCCGGTCATTATCAAGCGCTGCTCCCGGATTTCGCACCCATGAATGAACCTACGCTGAACTACGTACAGTGCCCTGGCGCCGGGGCGCAAGCTCAGCCCGCCAGCGCCTCGCAAGCGGGCGCACCCGCACAGCACCGCATGGCCTACTGGGAGTGGAATGCCACTGGAAACCCTGCACACCCGCACGTGGTGGTCTGTGTTCATGGTCTGTCTCGCCAGGGCCGGGACTTCGACACGCTGGCACGCGAGCTCAGCCAGCATGCACGCGTGATCTGCCCCGACGTTGTAGGCCGTGGGCGCAGCGACTGGTTGGCTGACCCCATGGGTTACCAGATTCCCCAGTACGCCGCCGACATGCTGGCGCTGATCGCACAATTGCACCAGCAAGCGCCCATCGCCACGCTGGACTGGGTGGGCACCAGCATGGGCGGCTTGATCGGCATGGGCGTTGCCGGCCAGCCCGGGCTGCCATTGCCCGTGCCAGTGCGCCGGTTGGTGCTGAATGACGTCGGTCCCGTCATCCAGTGGCAGGCATTGCAGCGCATCGGCCTCTACCTGGGGAAAGTTGCGCAGTTCGATTCGCTACAGCAGGCTGCCGATGCCATGTGGGCCGTTTCCACCAGCTTTGGCCCGCACACGCCGGAGCAGTGGCTTGAACTGTCGCGTGCCATGGTGCGCAGCGTGCCGCAAGGCGGCTTCACCCTGCATTACGACCCTGCGATTGCCGTGCCGTTCAAGGCCCTCACCGAAGCCGCAGCGGCCGCCGGAGAGGCCGCACTGTGGCAGCTGTATGACCACATCACCGCGAGCACCTTGCTGCTGCGTGGCGCACAGTCTGATCTTCTTTCGCGCGAGACTGCGCAGGCCATGGCTGAGCGGGGACCGCGCGCGCGGTGCGTTGAATTTGATGGGGTGGGGCATGCGCCCACACTGATCGCCGCCGACCAGGTTGCTGCGGTCATGGGCTTTTTGCTGGGCGAGGGTGGTGAGAAAGGCGGAGAAGCCGGAGAGGCCGGATGAAGACATCACCCCCCGCCGGATCGCTGCTGACCCCGCAAGCCGATGGTGTGCCGCAACTGATCGCAGCCACTGCGCACACCTTGCCCGAACAGGTGGACGCACTGGCACGGGCCAGGGCCTTTGCGGAGCCTCTGATGTCGGGCGAAACGCTCGACTCTGGCGAGAACACGTTGGCCCACGCCGATGCAGTGGCGGCCATCCTGAAGGGCATTGGCGGCTCTGAGGCCATGCAGGCTGCCAGCTACCTGGTGCACGCCTGCATTCATCTCAACAAACCCGAAGAGGTCATTGCCAAAGCTTTTGGGGCCAACTTTGCAGCATTGGCGGTAGAGACCACCAAACTCATGCGGGTGCAGCAGCAGGCGCGCACGGCCGAGCATTTGGAAGACCCCGCTGTGCAGACCGAAAACGTGCGCAAGATGCTGCTTGCGTTTTCGCGCGATCTGCGGGTGGTGATGCTTCGGTTGGCCTCACGCTTGCAGACGCTGCGGTTCCATGCTGCCAGCAAGCGGCCTGTGCCCCCCAGCCTGGCGCGGGAGTCGTTGCAGGTGTTTGCGCCACTGGCCAACCGCCTGGGCATCTGGCAGGTGAAGTGGGAGCTGGAGGACCTGTCGTTCCGCTTCCTGGAGCCCGACACCTACAAAGAGGTTGCCCGCCTGCTTGATGAAAAGCGGGGCGAGCGCGAGGTCTACATGGAGCACTTGCGCACACGGCTCGAATCGGACCTGCGCGCACGCAGCATCAGCGCCAGCGTGCAGGGGCGGCCCAAGCACATCTACAGCATCGTCAAGAAGATGCGTGGCAAGTCGCTGAACTTCGATCAGGTGTTCGACATTCGAGCGCTGCGTGTGGTGGTGCCCAGCGTCAAAGACTGCTATGCGGCCCTGAGCTGGGTGCATGAACAGTTCAAACCGATCGTCGAGGAGTTTGACGACTACATCGCCAAGCCCAAGCCCAACGGTTATCAGTCGCTGCACACCATCGTGCGCGACGACAATGGCAAACCCATCGAGATTCAGATCCGTACACAGGCCATGCATGAGCATGCGGAGCACGGGGTGGCAGCGCACTGGGCTTACAAGGAGGCTGGTGCCAAAGGCTACGCGGGCGTCTCAGCCAGTGGGGACTACGACGCAAAGATTGCGGTGCTGCGCCAACTGCTGGCGTGGGAGCGCGACTTGGCGGGCGCCGTGCCGCACCGGGGCTTGTTTGAAGACCGTATCTATGTGCTGACGCCCGACGCGGCGGTGGTTGAACTGCCACAGGGCGCCACCCCCGTGGACTTTGCGTACGCTGTGCACACGAGCCTGGGACATCGTTGCCGTGGTGCCAAAGTCGACGGCGCCATGGTCACGCTGAACACGCCGTTGCAGAACGGACAGACAGTGGAAATCGCCACCGTCAAGGAAGGCCGGCCGTCGCGCGACTGGCTCAATGCCGAATTGGGGTATCTGACCAGCCACCGTGCGAAAGCCAAAGTGCGCGCGTGGTTTAACGCACAGGCTACGCACGAAACCGTTGCGCGCGGCCGCGAGGCCGTGGAAAAGCTGCTGCAGCGCGAAGGGAAAACGGCGGTCAAGCTTGAAGACCTGGCC
>JBCNOJ010000096.1:0-12388 GCA_039593925.1 Acidovorax sp. | reverse complement strand
CGGCCCTACCGACTGGCGGCCCAGCCAGTACCCGCAGTGGCTGCGCAACTGCTTGAAGGAGGTGGTGGACCGCCTGGCATCCGGGGCTGACCCCCGCGTGCCACCCGATGCGCTGTACCTGGAGTACGACGGCCACTCTCGCAGCCTGCATCTGTCTCGGACCAAGTCCTACCTGAGCCGGAGCGGTGCGGTGGAACTCGCAGCCCAGGTGTTCGACTGGAAACAAATGACCGTCCGTTTTTCGCAGTTGGACGGTGACGACTGGGCGCTGCGTGAGGCTATCGATATTCCCATGGTGCCCGGCACGCCGCCGACCACCGACATGCTGTGCGAGGCGGTCGGGTTGCTGTGTGCCCGCTACTTCAACACCGTGTCCTGACAATTCCTCGCTTTTTGTTCTGCCCGACCCCATGACCCAAAAATCCAAGTGGACCGATCGCATCTTCCATCCGATCCAGGTGCTTAACCATTCCGATGGGCTGCACCTGGAGAAATTCACCGAGGACGACCTGGAGCAGATCGCCGGATGCGACGACGTGTATGAGATCCATCTGCGCAGCAACCGCACGGCGAAACCTGTGGACTTGTCGCGCCTGGCGCATATCCGCGGCCTGCGCCAATTGCACCTGGAGCGCGTCCAATTCACTAACCTTCAGGCACTCAGGGCCTTGCCGTATCTGCGGTTCGTGACCATTGAACAATGTGCTTTCATGGACCTGCAAGCCTTGAATGGCTTTGGCGCGCTGACCACCCTGTTCCTGCGGCGCAACAAGATCCAGCGGTTCCCGGCCGGGCTGGATGTGCCGCAACTCGATTGCCTGCATCTGACAGACGAGCGGATCACGGACCTCAGCTTTGCGGCCAGTTACCCCTGTCTGAAGGATTTGGACGTCGGCCATAACCAGATCACCGACCTCTCATCGTTGGCGGGCTGCACATCGCTCGAAATGCTGGACGTGGGGAACAACCCGGTGGCGACGCTGGCTCCGCTGGCTGGGCGCCGGTTCAAACGTCTGCACGTGAACAGCGTCTTGCACGGCGAGAAGGCGGCATTGCAATTAGAGCTGCCGGAACAACCCTATGAGCAAGATGCCGACAGTGCCGAGACATCCCGCGTTGCTCACCTGATGCAGGCCAAAGACTGGTCGCAGGTTTATGCCATCACGGATTGCGTGCTATTGGGCAAGGCGTTCTCGTATGTGATCCATGAGCGTGCGGACGCGGAGATGATTCGCGGTGCGTTGGCGCATCCCAAGCCGGGCGCGTTCGAATCCATGATTGCGCATGGGCTGAGGCCGCACTACTCGTATGTACTGGAGTTGGTGGTGGATATCTTCAGCGAGTTTGGCGAGCGGCTGATTCCACCCATGGCACTTGGCCTGCAGGTGGCGCTGCAAAGGGCCCGGTTTCTGGACCCGTTTCATATCGGCAAGCTCGACTCCGATCACTTCACCATCGCGCGGATACTGCAGAAGGTTTCCGGGCCTGCCTATACAGAACTGTTCTTGACGTTCTTCGCGCTGCGCGAGGATTTCTCGCAGTTGCATTTGCGCCTGTACAAGCTCCTGCTCGATGCCGTGGGAAAAACGCAATCGCCCGAGCTGGTAGAGCCGCTCATCGACCTGCTGCGGTTTGAAAAACACATCATCGGCGGCGATCCAGCCTTCATGAAAAAGATCTTCAAGGCCATCGGCCAATTGGGCACCAAGGCTGATGCGGCCGTGATGGCCAGTCGTTTCGATGTGTCTGCCGAAGCCCGCACCGATGTGGCCGAGGCGTACGAGGCCACCCTCAAGAAGCTCGAAAAGAAAAAGAGCTGATGCGCTGCAGGCCGCCGCTGCATACCGTCGTGTTTTGTCTTTGCTATTGAACCCGCCCTATGTCTGAATCCCACCTGCGCTACACCGTTTACTTTGAGTCCCGTGCCCAGGCAGCCGCCTGGGCTGCTGAGGCCGAGGCCACCGCCCCGCTGTCGTAGCCGGAGCAAGCCCGCATGCTGGGCACTATGCTCGGCTTGGTTGAAGACTCCGGCGTGTCTTTTGAGTTTGCGGGGGCGGCACAGTTGTGTGCGGAGCTGGCCGTGCTGGGGCCGTGGAACCTGCTGCCTGCCGAAGAATGGCCACCCGGGCTGATGGAGCGGGGGGCAAAGCTGCTGGGCTGCGAATGGCAAGACGGCCCCAAGGCACAAGGTTTTTTTCTCAACGGTTCCAAATCCGTCACGCGCAAGCAGTTTGAAGCGGCTGTGCGCAAGCTGGACCCGTTGGAAGAAGTCCACCAGTTGCTCTCCAAAGAACAATATGGCGAGGTCTTGAACCTGGTGCACCACCACGGCCTGGGCCCCAACACGGCGCTGTACCACCGGCCGCTCATCGTTCATTTGCTCACGCCGCAGGCGGGCAAGGCCAGCGGTGTGTTGCCCACTGACGCCATCATCGCCCTGCTGCAAGCCGGGGCGCGGCCCGACCCGCTGGCGCTGGTCACCCGCATGCCCAGCTTCACCTTGCCTGTGTTTCCGCTGCATTGCGCGGCTTATGCGTTTGACATTGCACTGATGCAGGCGCTGGTGGACGCGGGCGTGGATGTGAACGCTGTGGACGATGAGGGGCACACGCCCTTGATGCAACTGGCCGAAGCAACGCACTATTTGAGCAAGCCAGTCTCCATGGCCGTGCAGGCAGCACAGTGGTTGCTGGAGCGTGGCGCGGAGGTCAACGCCGTAAGCCAGCATGGGGATTCGGCCCTGGCCGGGGGCGTGCACCAGGCATTGCGCGATCTGCTGGTGGCACACGGTGGCCGGGTGATCTGGCCGCACTACGCGCTGGAGTACGACACCCCAGAGCAGCAACGCAGCGCGATCTGGTACCACGACCATGTGCGCCTTGATGAGCTGTTGGCGCAAGCCCCGCCAGACGAGGCCTACCGGCATCAGTTGCTGAGCAGTGCTGTGGATGCAGGGAATGGACATGCGATAGACCGCCTGTGGCGACCGGGAGACCACGCACTGATGTGCATCGACAAAATCCCGGAGCCTCGGTTGCTGGTGGAGGGCATCACAAAGCATGAAGGCACGGACGTGGCTGCGTTGCGAAACCTGGTGCTGCGCAGTGCCCCTGAGACATTCCCCACGCGCGACGCCGTCTGGCTGAATGCAGCCAACAGCTGCCTGCTCGATTTCACCAGCCGCATCGTGGACAGGCCTGTGGAGCTTTTGGAGATGGCGCTGCAACTCGGTCTGCCTGTCGATCCATCCACCGATGCGCAGCGCAGCCCCTTGGAGGGCGCGATCGATGCCAGGTCTGAAGCCAAGGTGACGCTGCTGCTGGCCCATTGGTGCCAACCCCAACCGGGCGTTGTACTACGGTGGTAATGCCTTGCATGGGGCGGTGCTGTACAAGGCGACCGATTGCATCCCTTTGCTGTTGCAGGCGGGGGCGGACCGCACCTTCTGCGACAGCCAAGGTCGCACGCCGCTTCAGCTGGCGGTGGTAAAGCGCAACAAGGCCGCGCAGAAACTGCTGGCGGCTTGAATATCAATGAAATTGGCTTATAGCGCTTATTTATAAAGCGCTGTTAGCTATTTTTTTGATAGTTAATTGTCGTAGGTGACCACCACTGCGCCGCGCTTGTGCCCGGCCTCTACGTAAGCGTGCGCGGCTGGCAAATCGGCGAAGGCGTAGGTGCGGTCCAGCACAGGCTGCAGCGCGCCCCTATCGCACAGGTCCACCAGTGTCTGCAGGTCCTGCGTCCGCTCCTTCACCGGGCCGCCAATGCTGCGGCGTGTGCCGCGAGGGCGGGCCAGCACCTCCCTCAGGCTGCCCGCCACTGAAAGATATCGGCCGTGCGTGTTCAGGCGCGGCAGGCACGCTGCAAAGCTGCTGGCGCCAACGGTGTCCGCGATCACATCCCAACGCTGCGTTGCGGCGCGGGTGAAGTCCTGCTGCGTGTAGTCGATGACGGCGTGGGCGCCGAGCCTTTTCACCAGGGCAGCATTGCCGCCGCTGCACACCGCCGTCACATGCGCCCCCCGGTACCGCGCCAACTGCACCATGGCACTGCCCACTGCGCCCGATGCGCCGATCACCAGCACCGCATCGCCCGCTCTTACACCCGACTTGTCCAGAAAATGCAGCGCCGTCATTCCGCCAAAGGGCAGGGCGGCAGCGTGTTCAAACGACAGGTGGGCAGGTTTGTGCACGAGCGGGCGGTGAATGGGTAGCAAGCAATATTCCGCATGGCAGCCCATGCGCACGCCCGATACGCCGATCACCGCCTCGCCCGGCAGAAAGCCCTGCACTTGGCGGCCCACCGCCACCACCGTGCCCGCGACATCGGAGCCCAGCACTGGCCGGCGCGGCCTTGCCAGCCCGAAAGCCAACCGTCCCAGGATGCCAAAGCCGCGCGGCAGGTTCTGCGTGCGAATGCGCACGTCAGCCGACGACACACTGGCGGCCTGCACGCGCACCAACACCTCACGCGGGCCCGGGTTGGGGCAGGGGCGCTGCTGCAGCGCCAGCACTTCGGGTCCGCCGTAGCATTGAGCCACCCAGGCTTTCATGGTGCTGGGCAGAGCGGCAACGGGCGGACTATGTGTGGCGGAGGGCATGGCGGTTGGTTGAGTCGAACGCAGAGAAGGAGAGGACGGGGAATGCGCTGAGACGTCAGGCTCCTGCATGTCACCATCCAAGCGTACGCAGCCATGCCGAATGTGGGCAACCCTACCGAGGATGGGAGGGGCAGGAACAATATAGAGAGGGAGGGAAAGAGTAATAGGTGCGAACCCACCCGAGAGCAGCTTCGGCACGGTAACCTCGCGACCTGAAGGAGGCACCCGCTTTGAATCCAACCCTCTATACCGTGGCCTACCCTGAATGTGCGGCGCAGGACCTGAATGGCATTGACCGCTGGCGAGCCGTGCACGATCCCGTCGGCCATGCTCTGGTGCGCCCGCATTTCACCCTGGTGTTTGCATGCGATGTGGTGGATCTGGCCACGTATCTGGCGCATGTGGCCTCGGTGGCTGCGCGTACCGCTCCCGTTGCTTTTCACTGCCGCTACGCCATGCTGGGTGTGGACGCGATCAGCCCACGGGCCCATGCCTATTTGGTGCCCGACGAAGGCTATGCTGCCTTGTCGCTGCTGCATGACGCGCTGTATTCCGGTCCGTTGCAAGACCACATGCGGCTCGATTTGCCCTATACCCCGCACATCACCGTAGGCACGTTTGAGTCAGCCATGCAGGCGCGCCAATGGTGCGCCGAACGCAATCGGGCAGGCGTCTCACTGCCTGGCCGCGTGGCTGCATTGTGGGTGGGGCAGGTGCTGGACGGGCGCTTCGTGCACCAAGGGCAGTTTGCGCTGGGGGGTTAAAAAAATGAGTCAAAACGGGCTCTGGCGCTTATCCATAAAGCGCTGGCAGCTATTGTTTTTGAATTGTCTCGTTGCGCCGCAAACCTGCTCGGCGCAGTACCCCCTGTGCTGCTGCGTCGCCTCAGCGCTCAATCATCTCCTGCACCTTTGCTGCCAGCGCCGCCACGTCGAAGGGCTTGGTGATGACTTCCATGCCAAACGCCAGCAGACCATTGCCCACCGCTGCGTTCTCGGCGTAACCCGTGATGAACAGCACTTTGAGGTCCGGGCGTGTCACGCGACCCGCGTCGGCCACCTGGCGGCCGTTCAGGCCACCGGGCAGGCCCACGTCGGTCAGCAACAGGTCGATGCGGCGGTCGGACTGCAGCACGTGCAGGCCGGCGGGCCCGTCGCCCACCGAGATCACGTTGTAGCCCAGATCCTCCAGCTCTTCGGCGATCAGGCCGCGGATGGTGGCTTCGTCCTCAATCAGCAGCACCACTTCGCCGTCGGCGCGGTGGTCGAAGGTGGGGGGCGTGTTGGCCTCGCTCTGATCTGCATCGCCCATGTAGCGCGGCAGGTAGAGGCACATGGTGGTGCCCTCGCCAGGCACCGAGTAGATGCGTACCTGCCCGCCCGACTGGCGCACGAAGCCATACACCATCGACAGGCCCAGGCCCGTGCCCTGGCCCATGGGCTTGGTGGTGAAGAAAGGGTCGAAAGCGCGGGAGATGATCTCGGGCGTCATGCCCACGCCGGTGTCGGTCACGCACACGGATATGTATTGGCCGGTGGGCAGGTCCCGCTCGGCCGCGGCGCGGTCGTCCAGCCACTTGTTGGCGGTTTCGATGGTCAGCCGCCCGCCATTGGGCGCCATGGCGTCGCGCGCGTTGATGCACAGGTTGAGCACCGCGTTCTCCAGCTGTGACGGGTCTACCCGCGTCAGCCACAGGCCGCCCGCGCCAACCACTTCTACCTCGACCGACGGGCCCACGGTGCGGCGCACCATTTCCTCGATCCCGCCCACGAGGCGGTTCACATCGGTGGGACGCGGGTCCAGGGTCTGGCGGCGCGAGAACGCCAGCAGGCGCTGGGTGAGCGAGGCCGCACGCCGCACGGCGCCCTGCGCCATGCCGATGTAGCGCTCGGTGTTGTCGAAGTTGTTGGCTTTGAGGCGCTTCTCCAGCACCTGCAGGCTGGCGCCCATGCCCGCCAGCAGGTTGTTGAAGTCGTGCGCAATGCCGCCGGTCAGCTGGCCGATGGCTTCCATCTTCTGCGACTGGCGGAACTTGGCTTCCACTTCCATCAGCTCATGCGTGCGCTCATTGACCTTGCGCTCCAGCGACTCGTTCACCTCGCGCAGTTGGGCTTCGTTGTCGCGCAGGGCCAGTTCGTTGCGCACACGCTCTGTGGCCGTGCGGGTGCGGCCGGCGATCTCGCGCATGAAACCGATCTCTTCCGGAGTCCACTGCCGCACATCGCCACTGGTCACAAACAGCATGGCCACCAGGCGGCCCTGTTCCACCACGGGTGCGTTCATCAGCGCGCGGGCGTTTAGCCGCTCAAGCCGATCTGCGTGCGCTGCGGTGCGGGGGTCTGCCCGCACATCGCCAATGGCCACAAACTCGTCGCGCTTGTGGTTGTCCACATAACTTCCGTAGTCGCGCAAGTGCAGCAGGCCGTGCAGCGACGAAACCCCTTCGTGCGTCCAATCGCATTCCACCTGCAGGGTTTCGGCGTCGTGGTCGATGGAGCCGTAGCCTGCACGGCAGGCTTTCAGCGTTTCACCCAGGATGCGCGCGGCAGCCAGGCTGATGTCGTGCACGTTGTTCAGCACGCGCAGCTGGTTGGTGAACTCGATGAGCGCATCGCGCCGCGCCTGGGCCACCACGCGCTCCGTCACGTCCAGACCCTCCACGAAGATGCCGGTGACCGCGCCCACCGCATCGCGAATGGGTTGGTAGACGAAGTCGAGATAACGCTCGCTCAGGGGCGCCCCGGCGTGGTGTCGGATGTCAAAACGCGCACCGAAGGCGGTGGCGGCCTGGCCGCTGGAATACACGCCGTCCAGCATGGCCACATAGCCCTGCTCGGCGGCTTCGGGCAGCGCATCCGCCACCGTTCGGCCCACTACAGTGCGGTCTCCCACCAGCTCCATGTACTTGGGGTTTGCCAGCTCGATGCGGTGCTGAGGGCCTTGCAACAGCACCATGAAGCTGGGGGATTGCTCGAACAGTTGTGCAAAGCGCTCGCGCTCCATCAGCAGACGCCGGTCTGCCAGAACCTTGTCGGTGGTCTCTACCACCAATGCCTGCGCGCCCACGGGCTTGCCCTGGTCGTCCACCAGGGGTGAGTAGTTCAGGTCCACCCACAGTGGCCGGTGCACGCCGTCGCGATTGAGGTGAAGCTCCTGGTCTTTGTAGTGCAGTGTGCCGCCGGCCAGGCAGACATTGAGCACCCGGTCGTTCAGGTCTGCAGCCTCGGGCCAGGCTTCGCGGATCTCCATGCCCAGCAAGCCGGGGTGGCGCACCCCCGAAAATTTTGCATAGGGGTCGTTGTAGATCAGCACGCCCGATTCACCCCACAGCGTGGCAATGGGCATGGGGCAGCGCAGCATGTTGGTCAGCGCTCCTGTCAGGTAGGCGGGCCATTGTTCCAGGGGGCCCAGGTCTGTGCTGGCCCAGTCAAAACGGGCGATGAGCCCAGCCATTTCGCCACCGGCCGAAAGAAGCAGTGCGTGGTTGGAGGATGTGCCAGGGGACATGGGCGCCTGTGGTTTTGAGCGGGGTTGCGAGGGCGGTGCTGCAGCGCGCGGAACACACTCTGGCGCGCTGTCCGCGCCGATCATAGGGGGGCGTTGCAGCCCAACGTGTAGGCGGGCGCCTATGGCTGAGGGCTCTGCCCCCATGGCCGGCCGCCGATGCATAGCTAGGGCAACCGGCGCCGGGTGCGCCACCAACCCATGGAGCACCTGGGGGAACGAAGTAAGGACGAAGTGACCTTGGCAAAGTCGCCATGGTCGCTGGCCACGCGGTTGGCGCTGGCCGCGGACAGAGCATCGGCCATGTCGAATCGGCGCCGGGGCGCGCCGTGCGCGAACGCGCCAGCCCGCGTGCCAGCGCGCTGCCCTCCTCGACGGCGACAGCGCCATCGCCGCATTCCCAAGTGTCACCCCACGAGGCGGGGCTTCGCCCCTAGCCGCCGGGCGCCTTGCACTTCTTCTGAAGAAACAGCCCGATGAGGTAGTCGTTGCGGGCCTGGGCCTGGGCCAGGCTTTCGCTCAGGGTGGCCATGCGCTGGTAGGCCTGATTCATGTCGGTTGCGCTTTGCTGGGCGGCTGACTGCTGTGCGGCAATGGCCGCTTGCGAGGCCAGGCCTGCAGCGATGCCGGCCCCGGGAATCATGCCCAGGATGGACGTAGCAACGCCGGTGCCGGGGCTGGACATGGCGCCGCTGATCATGGAGTCCTGCGCTTTCTGCGCTTCCTTCTGCGCTGCCGCTACGGCCGCTTGCTGTGTCGAGATCGTCGCCTCCAGGCTCGTCGACTCGGCGTAGATCTGCTCGCAGGTGAGGTTCCCGTCTGTGATCTTGCGCACATTTGGCGCAGGTGCGCCTGAGTAACCTGGCGTGGGCATTTCGAAAGGCTGGCCCACCAGCTGGGCTGAGGCAGGCAAAAAGCACAGCGACAGACAGCAGGCTGCCAGGGCGCTGTAGCGTGAACGGGAAGGCACGGCATTCCTTTCAGGGGGAGGCTTCAGGGCTGGCAAGGGATCCTGGCATGAGAGATAGAGATTCAGTCAGTTGAGGCCCGTTGCGGCACCTGGTTGCTTGCGGGTCCTGCCAGCAATACTCCTCCGGGGATGCTGCGGTGCGCAATCCTGCCAATGCATGATGGGGTGTGCGCCTACGAAGTCCGTGCGCAAGAGTTGATAACCTCCCACTCGATCGCGGGCAGGGTGTCATGCTTCTTTCCGAGGGGCAAAATGCATAGCCCCCGCGGTCACATTCCATTCGCTCACCACTTTGTCAATGACTTCTGCCCCGGACCTCACGCTTTGCGACCAGGAGCCGATCCGAGTACCCGGCTCGATCCAGCCGCATGGGCGCATGCTGGTGCTGGACGGAGACAGCCTGGCCCTGCTCGCCTGGAGCGCCAACTGGCCCGCAGGTTCTGTGGAGCGCGCGTTGGCGGGATTGAACCCGCAGGTGCTGCAAGACGTACCTGCCGATGGCGTGCAGGTGCAGGTGGGTGAATGGCGGGACGATGGGGGTCACGGCGGGCTACTGCACACGTGCTGGGCGCACCGCAATGCCACGCAGATCATCGTGGAAGTGGAGCCAGCCTCACCTGAGAAGCTTCCACAGGCGCCGATCTATGGGGTGGCGCGGGACTTTCTTCCCCGGCTGCAGGAAGCCCGAACGGTGGAAGCCCTGGCCCAGTTGGCCGTTGAGGAGCTGCGCCGATTGACCGGCTTTGGCCGCAGTCTGGTGTACCGGTTCGATGCCGACGGGCACGGTGAAGTGCTGGCCGAAGCGCTGGAGGCCGGCTACGACAGCTATTTGGGGCACCACTTTCCAGGTGCAGACATACCGCAGCAGGCGCGGGCCCTTTATTTGGGCAATCGGTTCCGCCTGATTCCGAATGCCCACTATGCCCCGGTGCCTTTGCTGACCACTGAGGGCGCGCCTGCAGCGGGGGACATCGATCTGTCGCAGGCCTTCCTGCGCAGCGTGTCGCCCGTGCACCTGGAGTACATGCGCAACATGGGCACGCTGGCATCCATGTCGGTGTCGATTGTGGTGGATGGCAAGCTGTGGGGACTGGCATCGTGCCACCACCACGAGCCGCTGTACCTCAATGCCAGTCTGCGTGCGGCGTGTTCGCTGTTGGGTCAGTTTTTGTCCATGCAGATCGAAGCCAAACAGGCCAATGCAGAAGTCGGTGCACGGCTGGAGCTGCGCAAGCTCACCTTGCAACTGGTGTCGCAGCTGGCCGACAGCGACGCCAGCCTGCGCAGAATCGTCGACGAGCCTTCCCTGCTGCTGCGCATGGCGCGTGCAACCGGCGCTGCAGTGGTGCTAGACGACCAGGTGTGGACTGCCGGCGAAACGCCTGCCACCGATGCAGTGATGGAGCTGGCCGGCTGGATTGCCGGAATGGGGCTGGATGTGTATGAAAGCTCGCAGCTGGCTGCGCACTATGCGCCCGCGGCGCAGTGGCAGGCTACGGCAGCGGGGGTGCTGGCAGTGTCCATCTCGCAGGTGCATCGCCATGTCATTTTGTGGTTCAGGCCCGAGATCGTGCAGACCGTGACTTGGGCGGGCGACCCGCGCAAGAGCCGCCAGCCCGATGCCACGGGACGCATCCACCCGCGCCGCAGCTTTGACAGCTGGGTGCAGCAGATTGTTGGCCGGTGCATGCCCTGGTCGCCCGCAGAGCTGGGCATGGCCGGTGAACTGCGGCAGGCGCTCATTGGCATCGTGCTGCGCCGTGCGGAGGAGCTGGCGGCCATAGCCGGCGAACTGGGTCGGGTGAACAAGGAGCTTGAAGCCTTCTCGTACACGGTGTCGCACGACCTGCGCGCACCCATGCGCCACATTGCGGGCTATGTCGACCTGGTAATGGAAACCGAGGGACACGGCCTGAGCGCTCGCGCCCAACGCTACATGGGCCATGTGAAGGACGCAGCAGCCTTTGCAGCGCAATTGGTCGATGCATTGCTGGATTTCTCGCGGATGGGCCGCACGGCCCTGCACCTCAAATCGGTGGATTTCAACGCGCTGGTCGGAGGCCTGGTGCGCGAGATTTCCCGGCACGAACGTGCCCGCACCATTGAATGGCATGTGGAGCCGGACCTCCCCAGGGTGCAGGCCGACCCTTTGCTGCTTCAGGTGGCGGTGCGCAACCTTCTGGGCAACGCTGTCAAATACAGCCGCGACAGCGATCCCGCCGTCATTCATGTGCGTGCTGTGCGCAATGACCACGGCCATGGGCTGGAGGTGCAGGACAACGGCGTGGGTTTTCAGATGCAGTACGTGAGCAAGCTGTTCCAGGTGTTTCAGCGCCTGCACCAGTCCGAAGAGTTCGAGGGCACCGGCATTGGCCTGGCCAACGTGAAGCGCATTGTGGAGCGGCATGGCGGAAGCGTATGGGCCCGCAGCGAGGTGGGACAAGGTGCCACCTTCGGATTCGTGCTGCCCGAGTCCGGGCACAATGCCCACCTCCCACCACCAGACGAAAACGAGCCCGGTCATGCTTAAGCCCATTCTTCTTGTTGAAGACGACCTGCGCGACCAGGAACTGACGCTGCTGGCGCTTGAGCGCAGCCAACTGGCCAATGATGTGGTGGTGCTGCGCGATGGCGCTGAGGCCCTGGGTTACCTGCGCCGAGAAGGCGCCCATGCCGACCGCCAGGATGGCAACCCGGCTGTCATCCTGCTTGACCTCAAGTTGCCCAAGGTCAATGGCCTCGAGGTGCTCGAGGCGGTGCGCAAGACCCCCGCGCTTCAGAGCATTCCTGTGGTCATGCTGACTTCGTCGCAGGAAGAAACCGATCTGCTGCGCAGTTACCAGCTGGGCGTGAACGCCTACGTGGTCAAGCCTGTCGAATTCAAGCAGTTCGTTTCCGCCATTGCCGACCTGGGCGTTTTCTGGGCGGTGCTCAACGAACCCCCACCAGGATCCTTGCGCAGCAACCGCCGTTATGAGTGACCCTCAGAAACCCTCGCATTCCGAACAACCCCTGAACGTCCTCTTGCTGGAAGACTCCGCCTTCGACGCGGAGCTGCTGGAGGGATCTTTGTCGCTGGCATACCCGCAGGCCCGTCTGCAATGGGTGCGCGATGCAAAGGGCTTTGCCGAGGCGCTCGAGCATGGCGGGTTCGACATCATTCTTTCGGACCACCAATTGCCCAGCTATTCGGGCACAGAGGCGCTCGACTTGGCGCGCTGGCGCGCACCGCTGGTGCCGTTCATTTTTGTGTCGGGCGTGATCGGTGAAGACAATGTGGTGGAGCTGCTCAAGCGTGCCGCCACCGATTA
>JBCNOJ010000095.1:0-12392 GCA_039593925.1 Acidovorax sp. | reverse complement strand
ACGACGCACCGGCAGCTCAATGAAGAAGAGTTGGCCCGCGCGGGGGTGAGCGCGGACATGGTGCGGTTGTCGGTGGGCATTGAAGACTTGGACGACATTTTGTGGGACATCGACCAGGCACTGGCGCGCACCTGATGGCAGTATTTCCAGAAAGTGTGGAAGACGGCCGACTCACTTTTTAATAGCTACCAGCGCTTTCTGGATAAGCGCTAGAGGCCAAAAACACCCAAAAACCAAGCGACTGTGAGCCGCTACCGCTTGCGCATCAGCTCGGCCCCCACCGCAGCGTTCAAGGTTTCCAGGTCAAACGGTTTCTTGAGGATGGACTGGGCGCCCACCACGCGCTCCACCTCGGCCATGTCGGCGTAACCGGTGGCCACCAGCACGGGGATGTGCGGATGGAGCTTGCGCACGGCCACGATGAATTCGGCGCCGTTCATGCCGGGCATCAGGTAGTCGGCCATGATCAGGTCGGGCTTGTGGCGGCGCAGTTCGCGCAGGCCGCTCTCACCATCACAGGCTTCGCGCACGCTGTATTTGAGCAGGCGCAGCCCCTCGGCAATGCCTTGCCGCACGGCCTCGTCGTCCTCCACCACCAGCAGCTCGACGCGCTTTTCTGCCTGGCCGTTGGGCGCACCGCTGCCGTTGGGCCCTGCCCCGGGGGAGGCACCCTCCGGGGTTTGCGTCACCTGGGGGAACTGCAGCGACACCGTGGTGCCCTCGCCCTCCACGCTGTGGATCTCAGCACTGCCGCCCGACTGCCGCGCAAAGCCATAGACCTGGCTCAGGCCCAGGCCAGTGCCCTCGCCGTCGGCCTTGGTGGTGAAGAACGGGTCGAACACCTTGGCCTGCAGTGCTTCAGGAATCCCACAGCCCGTGTCCTGCACGCTGATGTGCACGCGCGGCACGCTGTGTTCACCCGATGCGGGCAGCACGCTGCTGCGAATGGTGAGCTGTCCGCCATCGGGCATCGCATCGCGCGAGTTGACGGCCATGTTGAGCAAGGCCATCTCCAGCTGCGCGCCATCGAGCAGCGCCCACGCTTCGCCATCTGCCAGCTCCATCTGCACCTGCACCTTGGAGCCCACCGACACCTCGATCAGCTCGCGCAGGTTGCCCACCAGCGCATTCACATCGTGCATGCGCGGCAGCAGGCTCTGCGCGCGCGCAAAAGACAGCAGTTGCGCCGTGAGGCGCGCACCGCGGTCCACCGATTCCTTGGCGCGGCGCGCAAAGTCGGTGGTACGGGCATCGCTGCCCAGGCGCGTGATGAGCTGCAGGTTCAGGCTCACGGCGTGCAGCAGGTTGTTGAAGTCGTGCGCAATGCCGCCCGTCAGCCGCCCGATGGCTTCGAGCTTCTGGCTCTGCACGACCTTGCTCTGGATGCGCTCCTTGTCGGCGATCTCGCGCATCAGCCGGTCGTTGGCGGTGGCAAGGTCGCTGGTGCGTTCGGCGATGCGCGTCTCCAGCGCTGCGTTGAGCTGCTCCACCGTCTGTTTGGCGGCTTCGATGTCCACCAGGTGCCGCCGCGACGCATACTGCCGCGCCCGCGCTCGCAAGGCCGATCGCACGGCGCTGACCAGCGTTTCAGGGTTGACCGGCCGCTCCAGCAACACGATGTTGCCCAGGCCCTGCAGCGATGCAGCGGCCTGCGCAGAGCGGCGGCTGGCTTGCCGCGTGGTCAGCACCACAAACGGAAAATCAGACCACGCAGGCTGCTGCACCAGGTATTGGCCTAGCGCTTCATCCAGCCCGCGGCCCAGCACTTCTTCGGTGACGATGGCGGTGCCGGCAGAGGATTCGAGTTCGGCCAGCAGGGATGGCGCATCGGCGCACACCATCGATTTGATGCCGGCGCCTTGCAGCACCGACGTGATCACCTGCGCATCACGGCCATGGGGCGCCAGGATCAGGACACGGCTTTCCATGCAACCCCTTCTTTACTGGCCCGGGGTGAGGATGTCGCCGTCGCTCAGCAGCGCCTGCCGGCCCGCATAGTGCGCAGCGCCGGCCAGGATGCCGTGGAAGTCGGTCAGCGGCTCGCCGATCTCAACACCACTGAGCCCCAACCGGAATTCGCGGATCGTGGACTCATGCTGCAGTGTGCGGCTCTTGATGACGGCGATGGCTTTGAGCAAACTGCCGCCGGCCTCGAAGTAGCGGTAGTACACCATGGCATCGCTGAGGTAGCTCAAGTCGATGTCGGTTCGGATCTCGCCCACCGTGCCGTGAAGCGACAGGATGACGAGGGTGATGATGCCCTGCTGGTTCAGGTAGGCCAGCAGCTCGTGCATCTGCAGCAGCAGGTACTGCCCGCCCGGCATGGCCTGCATGTACGAGTTCAGGCTGTCGATCACCACCATCTGTACGCCATCGCGCTCCACCGCATCGCGCACAGCCTGCGCGAACTGGCCGGGCGATACCTCGGCCGGGTCGAACGAGCGCAGCAGAAACTGGCCTGAAGCGATGCAAGGGTCGATGTCCAGCCCCAGCGCTTTGGAGCGCTTGCGCAGCGTATGCTGGCCTTCGTCAAACAGGTAATAGGCCACCTTCTCGCCCCTGGCGATGGCGGCCACCGCGCAACTGATGGTGGTGGTCGATTTGCCCACGCCTGCAGGCCCTGCGAACAGCAAATTGCTGCCCGGTGACAGACCTCCGCCCAGCATTGCGTCGAATGGCGCGTTGCCGGTGGACACGGTACGGGGGTCGAAGGAACGCCGATGCTCCCCGGCGGATAGGCGCGGAAAGACCACCAGTCCGCCATGATCCAGATCAAAGTCGTGGTCGCCGCTTCGGAACTTGCGCCCGCGCATCTTGACCACGCGCAGCGAGCGCTTGTCGGGGCCGTAGTCGTGCGAATTTTGGTTCAGGTGAATCACGCCATGCGCAATGCTGTGCAATTGCTGGTCGCCCTCGCCTGAAGACTTGTCGTCCAGCATGAGCACGGTGCAGCCGCGCTGCGAGAAGAAGCGCTTGAGCGCCAGAATCTGGCGGCGGTAGCGCAGCGGGCTTTGGGCCAGCATGCGCAATTCAGAGAGGCTGTCGAACACCACGCGCCGTGGCTTCAGTTCGTCCACCAGCCGCATCACGTCGCGTGCAGTTTCACCCAGCTCAAATTCCGATGGGTGGAGGATGGTCTGCTCGGCCTCTTCGCTCAGGCCTTCATCACTCACCAAGTCGTACACCTTAATGTCTTTGAGCGTCCACCCATGCGACTGCGCCACCTGTGCCAGCTCTTCAGAGGTTTCCGACAAGGTGATGTAAAGCCCGCCCTCACCCCGGTCGCGCCCCGCCAGCAAGAACTGCAGGCCGAGCGTCGTCTTGCCCGTGCCCGGGTTGCCCTCCACCAGATACAGGTGCCGGTGGGGCAAGCCCCCAGAGAGCACGTTGTCCAGCCCTGCAATACCGGTCGAGGCCTGCGTTGGGACTGGCGAACGCCCCGCATCTTCGGACGTGGCCGGTGGGGTCTTCGAGGTGTTTGGCAAGCGCGGTCCTTTCGGCGTGAGCCCCGCGCATGGCACAGGGCAGGTGCGACACAAAGATATCCGCGGGGCCAGAGGGCCGTGTGGCAATGGGCTTGGCAGACACCCCACCAATGGGGGTGCGAGGCAGGCCCGTGTTCACGGCAGATATGTTTTATGCACTTTTTCGACTCTGGCCGAATTCTAAAAATGCGCTTTCCGCGGCCAGGTCAGCCGAGTTCGCTGCAAGTGTGGGAACTGCGTCCTACAAGCGGGTCAGCTCCTGCAAGCCCCAAGGCCGTTGCCACTGAGTCTTCAACTGAGACTGCGACTGGGCCGCATGGCTCAGCGAGGGCTGCCCTGCGCGGCCCCCAGCCGTTGCGACAGGGCCTGCGCAGCGTCCCGCATGCAACGGGCCGCCACACTGTCAGGCCCGGTGTGCAAGGTCGCACTCGGTCCGATCACGGCCAGGCACAGCACCAGTTGCCCAAAGCCATCAAACACGGGTGTTGCCAGCGCACTGATGCCAGGCAGGAGCTGGTCGGTCACCTGCGCCACTTGGTGGATGCGCACGGCGTCCAGCTCGGCGGCAAAGGCAGGATCGTCCAGCGCGCCCGCAAAGCCTTCTGCGGCCAGCGCGGCCGCTGCGCGTTCACGCGGGCCGAACGCCGCAAACACCTTGCCCGTGGCCGTGTGGCGCACCGAGGCTGTGGTGCCATGGCGCATGGCCACGTAAACCGCTGTGGGGCCTTCTTCCACCCGAATGATGGTGGGGCCGCTATCGCCCCACACCGAGGCCGACACGGTGTAGCCAATGCGCTGGGCCAGCGCGGGCAACTCGGCAATGGCCAGGCGCACCGGGTCCACCTGCTGCAGGCTGATCAGTCCCAGCTGCATGGCCAGGGGCCCCAGGCCGTAATGGCCGCTCACGGCGTCCTGCTCAACGAGGCCCAACTTGCCAAAGCTCACCAGGTAGGGGTGCGCCTTGGCGGCCGTCATGTCGGCCGCGCGGGCCAGGTCCTTGAGCGCCATGCGCCGGCCAGTGCGCGCCAGCACTTTCAGCAGCTGGCCTCCAACCTCGACGCTCTGGATTCCGCGGGGGCTGCGGGGCGTGTCTTCGTCGTCGGCGGGCAGTTCGGAGGTGGTATCGGACATGCGCCATTGTCCACGCGCAAAGCACAACCAAGTCCCCTCGGGTTTACACCTAAACAAATGCGTTAGACATCAACAAATCTTTTGCCTACCATCCCACAATTCCGTTTAGATGAACTCATTCGCCATTAACAAATACTCACTATGACCGCCAAGACCTTTGCCTCTGCCGCTGACCTTGAAGTGAAGAAGGTGAGCTTCGACAAACTCTCTGACCGCGCCTACGCCTACACGGCCGAGGGCGACCCCAACACCGGCATCATCATTGGCGACGACGCGGTGATGGTCATCGACACCCAGGCCACACCCGTGATGGCGCAGGACGTGATCCGCCGCATCCGCGAGGTGACGGACAAGCCCATCAAGTATGTGCTGCTCTCCCACTACCACGCGGTGCGCGTGCTGGGCGCGAGCGCCTACGGCGCCGAGCACATCATTGCCAGCGAGGACACGCGCGACCTGATCGTGGAGCGCGGCCAGTTCGACAAGGACAGCGAGATTGGCCGCTTTCCGCGCCTGTTTCAGAACGTGGAGAGCGTGCCCGACGGCCTGACCTGGCCGACCATGACCTTCAACAAGAAGATGACGCTGTGGCTGGGCAAGCTGGAAGTGCAGATCCTGCAGCTGGGCCGGGGCCACACCAAGGGCGACACGGTGGCCTGGCTGCCGCAGGAAAAGATTTTGTTCAGCGGCGACCTGGTGGAGTTTGACGCCACACCGTATGCGGGCGACGCGTACTTTCAGGACTGGCCGCAAACGCTGGACAACATCGCGGCCCTGAAGCCTGAAAAGCTGGTGCCCGGCCGGGGCGCAGCGCTGCAGACACCCGAGCAGGTGCAGGCGGGCCTGGCGGGCACACGCGCCTTCATCAGCGACCTGTACGAGAGTGTGAAGGCCAGCGCGGCCAAAGGCGAAGACCTGCGCAGGGTGTACGAAGCCACGTTTGCCAAGTTGCAGCCCAAGTACGGCCACTGGGTGATCTTCAACCACTGCATGCCGTTTGACGTGACCCGGGCCTACGACGAGGCCACGCAGTACCCCGACCCGCGCATCTGGACGGCCGAGCGCGACATCCAGATGTGGAAGGCTTTGGAAGGTTGAGTAGGGAACATCCCCCTGAGGCGCTGCGCGCCTTCCCCCTTCTCTCGAACCGCTGCGCGATTCGGGAAGGGGGACGCAGCCCTCGCTGCGGGGCGGCCCTTGCTCGGCTGCCCCGGCCTGGGTCGCGCCAGTTGTAAAAGTCGGTTCTCTACATAGGCAGCGGCCGAATACACCAATAGGAAGCCTTTCAACCATGAACCCCAGAGACATCCCTCCAGAGGCCTTCCACGCCAGCGGCGCCGAGGTGCAGGCCCTGGACTTCGGCTATGTGCGCTCGCCCGACCAGGACCGCGCCACGTCTGCGCAGCACCCGGTAGTGGTCATTGGCGCTGGCCCTGTGGGTCTGTCGCTCGCCATCGACCTCGCGCTACGCGGGCAGCGTGTGGTGGTGCTGGACAACGACCACAAGCTCTCCACCGGCTCGCGCGCCATCTGCTTTTCCAAGCGCACGCTGGAGATCTGGGACCGCTTGGGTGTCGGCCAGCGCATGGTGGACAAGGGTGTTTCGTGGAACGTGGGCAGGGTGTTCCTGAAGAACGAGCAGCTCTATGAATTCAACCTGCTGCCCGAACAGGGCCACGAGCGCCCTGCCTTCATCAACCTGCAGCAGTATTTCGCCGAGGCCTATCTGGTGGAGCGTGCGCTGCAGTTGCCGGGCATCGACATCCGTTGGCACAACAAGGTCGCTGCAATCAAAAGCCGCGCGGACGGCGCGATGCTGAGCATTGACACGCCCGAAGGCGCCTACCAGATCGACGCGCAGTGGGTGGTGGCCTGCGATGGTTCGCGCTCGCCCACGCGGCAGATGCTGGGGCTGGAGAGCAAGGGGCGGATCTTTCAAGACCGTTTTTTAATCGCCGATGTGAAGCTGGCGGATGAGGCGAACTTTCCGACCGAGCGCTGGTTCTGGTTCGACCCGCCCTTTCACCCCAACCAGAGCGTGCTGCTGCACCGCCAGCCCGACAACGTCTGGCGCATCGACTTCCAGCTGGGCTGGGACGCCGACCCTGAGGAAGAAAAGAAGCCTGAGAACATCATCCCGCGCGTGAAGGCGCTGCTGGGTGCGGAGGCACAGTTCGAGCTGGACTGGGCGAGTGTCTACACCTTTGCCTGCCTGCGCATGGACCAGTTCGTGCACGGCCGTGTCATCTTTGCGGGCGACAGCGCGCACGGCGTGTCACCCTTTGGCGCGCGCGGTGCCAACAGCGGCGTGCAGGACGCCGAGAACCTGGCCTGGAAGCTGGACTGGGTGCTCAGAGGCAGCGCGAGCCCCGCGCTGGTGAATACGTACGGCCCAGAGCGCGAATACGCAGCCGACGAGAACCTGTGCAACTCCACCCGCGCAACCGACTTCATCACGCCCAAGAGCCAGGTGAGCCGTCTGTTCCGCGACGCGGCGCTGGACCTGGCGCGCGAGCATGCCTTTGCGCGGCGCATCGTCAACAGCGGGCGCCTGTCGGTGCCGGCCACGCTGCATGCATCGCCATTGAACACGCCCGACACCGACGCATTTGTGGGCACGCAGGTGCCCGGTGCAGTGCTACTGGATGCGCCGTTGACGAAGCAGGGCCAGCCCACCTGGCTGCTGCGCGAGCTGGGGCCCGACTTCACACTGCTGGTGTTCGGCCCTGCCCCTGCGTGGGTGCGCGACCTGCCCTGTGTGAAGGCCCTGCAGATCGGCATCGACGTAATCGACCACCAGGCGCTGGCCGCCCAGCGGCTCGACGCAGTGCCGGGCACTGCATACTTGGTGCGGCCCGACCAGCATGTGTGCGCGCGCTGGCGCATTCCCACCGAAGCGGCCGTGCACGGCGCACTGGCACGCGCCACTGCGGCTGCCACGGCGGTCTCCATGGCGGCCCTCGCTGCAGACACGGCCGCAAACATCACCGCCGCTGCATGACCAAGGGCCGCACCACCATGCTGAACACCGCACCGAATCTGCAGGCCTGCGACGATTTTTATGAAGCGCTGATTGCGGCGCACCAGGGCCTCTCCACACCCGAGAGCCACGCCATGAACGCACGCTTGGTACTGCTGCTGGCCAACCACATCGGTGACCAGGCCACGCTGCAGCACGCGTTGCGGCTGGCGCGCGGCAACCCTGTGCCCACTGCAGACTAAGGCCCCGCACGCCAGCGGCACAGAAGGCCCACCAGAGGCGCCACCACCACGCACGTCAGTCCTTCGGTGGCAGCGCTGTGGCGCTGTGGGCGCTTTCACCCGAGCTGCGCAGCGACAGGACGATGGACCCCGCAATCAGCGTTGCCGTCACCAGCAGCGCATAGCCGATGGGAATCTTCACCAGGTCGATCAGCAGCATCTTGCTGCCGATGAACACCAGCACCAGCGCCAGGCCATAAGCCAGCAGGTGGAAGCGGCTGGCCAGGTCTGCCAGCAGGAAGTACAGCGCGCGCAGTCCCAGGATGGCAAAGATGTTGGCGGTGAGCACGATGAACGGATCGGTGGTGATCGCGAAGATGGCGGGAATGCTGTCCACCGCAAAGATGATGTCGGTGGTTCCGATGAGCACCAGCACCACAAACAAGGGGGTGAAGTGCTTCACGCCGTTGATCACGGTCGACAGCTTCTCGCCATCGAACTGGTCGGTGATGCGGATGCGCTTCTTCAGGAACTTGAGCACCGGGTTGGTGGAAATGTCGGGTTCCTGGCCAGCAGCAAACCACATCTTCAAACCGGTGATGACGAGGAACGCGCCGAACACGTACAGCAGCCAGTGGAAGGTGGCCAGCAGCCAGGCGCCTGCCAGGATCAGCAGCGTGCGCAGCACGATCGCGCCGATGATGCCGATGATCAGCGCGCGCTTCTGGTACTGCGGCGGCACGGCAAAGTAGCTGAACAGCATCAGGAACACAAAGATGTTGTCCACCGACAGGCTCTTTTCCACGAGATAGCCGGTGATGAACTGCATCGACACCGTGTTGGCCACCTCGCGGCCCTGGCTGCCGTTGAGGTACCACCAGAGAATCGCCACAAACACGAAGGCCAGCGAGAACCACATCAGGCTCCAGTTCAGGGCCTCCTTCATCGTGACCTTGTGAGCGCCCTGGCGCTCCATCACCAGAAGGTCGATGGCGATCGCCACCACCACGAAGACGGCAAAACCCGCCCACATCCACCACGTGCCTATCGTTTCCATGTTCTCTCCAAAGGGGGAATGGCTTTTGCCGAGCACCCCGCCCGGCAGCAGCCACGCACTGTAGGGACGCGGGTGATTCTTTAAAACCTGTGATATTGGTAGGATTGGTTCGGTTTTTACGAACCAAACCAGATCACGCACCCGGAGATTCCATGAGCCAGAGCTTCAACTACCGCCACCTTTTCTACTTTTGGGTGGTGGCCAAGGAGGGCGGTATCGCCCGTGCCGCCGAGCGGCTGGACATGGCCGTGCAGACCATCAGCGCCCAGGTGCGCGAGCTGGAAAAATCGCTGGGCGTCAGCCTGCTGCGCACCGAAGGCCGCAACCTGGTGTTGACCGACGCGGGCGTGGCGGCGCTGCACGAGGCCGATCACATCTTTGCGCTGGGCGAGCAATTGCCGGTGCGGGTGCGCGAAGCCGCCACCGGACAGACGCTGCGCCTCAACCTGGGCATCTCCGACGGCATTGCCAAGCTGGCCGTGCACCGGCTGCTGACGCCCGTGCTGGACGAGCCGCATCTGCGCCTGCTGTGCCATGAGGGCGAGTTCCAGCCCCTCTTGGGCGAGCTGGCACTGCACAAGCTCGACGCTGTGCTGGCCGACCGCGCGGCGCCGCCCAACCCGGCCTTGCGCACCACCAGCCAGTTGCTGGGCACGAGCGCCATTGCATGGTATGCGCCGCCCCTGTGGGCCGAGGCGGCGGCCAACAACTTCCCGCACAGCCTGGCCGTGGTGCCCGTGCTGCTGCCCACCGACCACGCCGCCATGCGTGCGCGCATCGACCACTGGCTGGAGCGAGAGCGCATCCGCCCGCGCATCGCGGGCGAGTTCGAGGACAGTGCGCTCTTGAGCACCTTTGCCGCCACGGGCATGGGTGTGATGCCCGCGCCGGTCTCACTGGGCGGGCACCTGGCTCAAACGCACGGGCTGGTGCAGGTGGGCACCGCACCAGATGTGCAGGAGCAGTTTCACCTGATCTACAGCCCGCGCAAGGTGATGCACCCGCTGCTGACGCGGTTGCTGGACGCGGGAAAACACGGCACGCTGTCGATGGGGTGAGCCCCGCCAGGTCTCACAGCGCGCCGACCCTGGCTACTTCGTGAACTTGCCGTCGCGGCCCATGATCAGCAAATCCACAAATTTGCCCGAGCTGTGCTGCGTTGCCGACAGCTCCACCGGGTAGCCGCCCAGGTTCACGCCTTTCATCGATTCCATCGCCTGCACCAGGCCCGCGCGCGCGGGCTTGGCCCCCGCGCGCTGCAGCGCCTCCACCAGGAAACGGGCCGAGATGAAGCCTTCCATCTGGCTGAAGGTGTACTCGGTGATGCCCTTGGCCTTGGCAAGCGACTGGAACTCACGCGAGATCGGCATGCTCTGGTTCCAGGGCGAGGGCACAACCTGCGAAACCACTACGCCGCGTGCGCGCTCGCCCAGCGCCTGCACCAGCTGCGCGTTGCTGATCACCGAAAGCATGTAGAACGAGGAGCGGTGACCCGCCGCAAGGTAGGCCGCCACAAAATCCACACTGGGCTTGCCTGCGCTGATGACGATGATGGCCTGCGGCGACTCCTTGGCCACCGTGGCCACCGCGTCGGCCATCTTCGAGCCATCCACCTCCAGCGGTGCCTTGGCCACCAGCCCCACCTTGTAGGCCTGCACGGATTTCTCCACCGAGGCCAGCCCGCCAGTCCCAAAAGGGTTGTTGAGGTAGACCGCAGCAATGCGCGAGATCCCCACCGACGCCAGCTGCTTGACCGTGGCATCGAGTTCGGTCGCGTAGCCTGCCTTGATGTTGAACACAAAGCGGGTGCCGGGCTGGCGCAGGCCTTCCGACCCCGTGAACGGCGCGATGAAAGGCACTCCCCGCTCTTCGGCGATGGGCAGCGCAGCCAGCGCGGGCGGCGTGCCCGCGTACTGGAACAGCGCCAATACCTTGTCCTCGTCGATCAGTTTCCTGGTGTTCTCGGCGGCCTTTTGGGGGTCGTAGGCATCGTCGAGGGCCACCACGCGAATCTTGCGGCCGCGCACCCCACCCGATGCGTTGACGTGGTCGAAATACAGAGTCGCGCCCTGGCGCACCTCGCTGGTCAACGCTGCCAGCGGGCCGCTGAGCTGGCAGGACTGGCCGATCACCAGTTCACCGTCCGTCACGCCCGCACTGTCTTGTGCGAATGCCGGGCCTGCGGCCCAGCCCAGGGCCATCACGAGTGCGGTGCGCCTGCGCGCAGCCCCAAGCAGCAAAAGGGATTCAACGCCTGCCATCTTGTCTTGTCTCCTGTCGTCTTTGTGTTTGTCGTCACAACGCAAAAGCCCTTCCGCTGCCAGTCCTGGCATGCGGAAGGGCAGCAAACCAGAGCGCCGCTGCGTTACGCGGCGCTCCCTGGCTATCCTGTCGTCAGTTCAATGTGCTGGTGCCGGGGCATGCGCTGCGCCGCCCATGCCCAGGTAGGTGTCGATGATGCGGCGGTCGTTGAGCAGGTCCTGTGCGTCGCCCGACAGCGCCACGGCGCCCATTTCGAGCACGTAGGCGCGGTCGGCCACGCGCAGCGCGGCGCGCGCGTTCTGCTCCACCAGCAGCACCGACACGCCGTGCTGGCGCAGCGACGACACCACCTGCAGCACCTCGCGCACGATCAGCGGCGCCAGGCCCAGCGATGGCTCGTCGAGCATCAACAGGCGTGGGCGGGCCATGAGCGCGCGGCCAATGGCGAGCATCTGCCGTTCGCCACCTGACAGCGTGGACGCGAGTTGCGCACGGCGTTCGCGCAGGCGCGGGAAGATGCCGAACACCTCTCCCATGCGCTCGGCCTGATCGCGCTGCCCGCGGCGCCAGCGTGAGAAGCCGCCCAAGAGCAGGTTGTCCTCCACCGACATTTCGCCAAAGAGTTCGCGCTTTTCAGGCACCAGGGCCACACCGCGCGAAACCATGGCCTCCACACTGGGGCGCGCAATGCGCTCTCCGCCCAGCGTGATGGCGCCCGTGGCGGGCAGCAGGCCCATGGCAGCGCTCAGCAGCGTGGTCTTGCCAGCGCCGTTGGGGCCGATCACGGTGACGATCTCACCCTCGTTCACATCCAGGCGAACCTGATGGACGGCTTCCACCGGCCCGTACGACACGGAGAGATCCTGCAGTTGCAGCAAGGCGGTCATGCGGAGGCTCCTTGCGTGCCAGCAGCAGGCAGTTCGTCGTCATCGGCGCCGCCCAGGTAGGCGTCCAGCACACTCTGGTTGGCCTGCACCTGCGCGGGCGTGCCCTCGGCGATCACGGTGCCGAACTCCAGCACGGTGATGCGGTCGGCCAGGTTCATCACAAACTCCATGTCGTGCTCCACCACCAGGATGCCCAGGCCCTCTGCGCGCAACTGGCGCAGCAGGTCGGCCAGTGCCTGCTTTTCCAGGTGGCGCAGGCCTGCGGCAGGCTCATCGAGCAGCAGGATGGCGGGCTGCCCTGCCAGGGCGCGGGCGATTTCGACGATGCGCTGCTGCCCCAGGGCCAGCGATGCGGCGGGCGCATCGGCA
>JBCNOJ010000094.1:0-12603 GCA_039593925.1 Acidovorax sp. | reverse complement strand
GGCCATCGCGACCGCATCTGCCTGGGCCACATCGGGCAGGAGCAACACGAACTCCTCACCGCCATAGCGGGCTGCCACTTCGTCGGCGCGGCGCGTCATTCCCTGCAGCAGTTGCGCCACGTGGCGCAGGCATTCGTCGCCTGCCAGGTGGCCGAAATGGTCGTTGTAGAGCTTGAAGTGGTCGATGTCGATCAGGATCACCGACAGCGGTATCTGCTGGCGGCCGCAGCGCAGCCATTCCGTCGCCAGCCGATCGTCGAAGCGCCGTCGGTTGCCGATGCCGGTGACACCATCGGTGGTGGACAGCAACGCCAACTGCGCGTTGGCAGCCGCCAGTTCTTGCTCCTTGCGCACCAACTGGGTGACATCGGTGCGCACCCCGGCAATGCCGCCCTGCGGAGTGCGGCGTTCGTCGGCCTGCACCCAGCGGCCTTCGGGCAGCCGCTGTAGAACGGCATGGTTGGCTGCGCGGTGGTGGGCCATGCGCTCGGCCAGCCAGGTGTCCACGTTGCCGATGGCATCCGGGTACTGGCCGCGCTCGGCGCCATAGCGCGCAATTTGCTCGAAGGTGCTGCCGGGCACGATCATGGGGGCCGAGATGGGGTAGAGCCTTCTGTACTGCGCATTGCACACCACCAGGCGGTCGTCCGCGTCAAACAGTGCGAAGCCTTCAGGCAGCGACTCCACGGCGTCCTGCAGCAGTTGCTGCGCCTGCTGCGCTGCGGCCTGGGCGGTTTCCAGCGCCTGGCGCTGTTCGATGAGATCGGTGATGTCCAGCCGCACGGCCACCACGTAGTTCTCGGGCGTGCGGGTTTCGTAGATGTTGATCCAGCGCCCGTCGGCCAGGCGCTGCACCAGGTTGGAGGTGCGGCTGCCATGCTCGGACAACCGCTCTGCAATCCAGGCCTCCTCGCGCCCATGGGCGGACGGCACCAGCCCCCGGTCCACCGAGCAGCGCAGGATCTGCGCAAAGCTCTTGCCCAGGTACTCCGCATAGTTCATGTGGGGGTACATGCGCGACAGCTGCTGGTTGTAGAGCACCAGGCGGTCCTGCTCGTCAAAGATCTCGATGCTGACCGGCAGGGCTTCCACAGCGCGCTCCAGCAGTTGGCGGATGCGCTGGCTTTCCTGGCGTGCTTTTTCGAGTTTCTGGCGCTGCGCGATCAGGTCGGTGATGTCCAGCCGCACCACCACCGTCATGCCCGAAGGGGTTCGGCTTTCGTGCATGTGCATCCAGACGCCGTTGGGGTAGTGCCGTACCTCCGGGCCGGGGCGGTGGCCGCGCAGGGCCAGCTCGTGCGCCAGCCACAGCTCTTCCTGCCCGCGCGCTTCTTCGGGAATGCCGCGCTTCAACCCCTCGCGCAGCAGTTCTTCATAGGTCTTTCCCAACGATGTTTCCACCGGCAGGTGCGGGCGCAGGCTGGCCATGAAGTCGTTGCACAGCACCAGCCGGTCGTTCTCGTCGTAGATGTCGAGCCCAGCGGGCATGGCATTCACGGCTTCGCGCAGGCGGCGCTCGGCCAGCTCGGCCTGTTTCAGGGCATCCGTGAGGGCGCGTTCCTTGAGCACCGACTCTGTCACGTCGGCCCGCAGCACGACCATACCGCCGCCTTCGAGCGGCCTTTCGGTGATTTGCATCCAGCGGCCGCCCTTCACGGCTTGCATCTCGGGTGCCGCAGGGGACCGATGCCGTGCCATGCGCTGCGCCACCCAGCCGGGAACGTCGCCCTGCGCATCCAGGATCTCGCCCGATTCGGCAGCGCGGCGCAGCACCTCTTCAAACCGCACACCAAATTCGATGGGCACATTGGTTCCGGGCACCACCGCGCGGTAGCTGGCGTTGCACAGCACCAGGCGGTCTTCTGCGTCATAGATGGCGAGCCCGTCGGGCAGGATGTCGAGCGTGGCCAGCAGTTGGCTGCGCGCTCTTTCGGCAGCGCCGCGCACCTCCCGCACGCGCTTGGCCAAGCGCAGATGTAGCCAGGCCATCAACAGCAGCGCTGCGCCTGCGCTCCCTAGCAAAATTCGGGCGGTGTTGCCTAGCGGTGCTTGCAGCAAGGCGGCCACACACAACCCCAGCCCAGCGGCACCGCACAACGCCGCCACCAGCCGGGAGGCAAGGGGGGCGACAGCGGGGCGCGGGCTCATGTGCGGTGCGTCTCCGAAGTGAGGGAAGGCTGGGCGCCAGACGCCGCAAAAAGGCGGGGTGGCGGGGCCTGGGTCGCAGAAAGTCTAGCAGTGCTCCCTGGTTTTCGATACGCGCAAATGCGTTGAATGCACTGCCTTGGTGCATCTGGCAATGCCCCGCAGCGGTCGTGGCTGCGCGTCGGAGGAGCCTGGCAGCAACCCGCCTTGAGCCGGTCACGCGCAGCGTGCCGCAGCGTGCCAGTTTGGGCGGGTACTTCGAGTTCAATGAGGCCGAAGCAGTATTTTCGGCGCGGGCAATGCGAATGTTTCGCAGACCCACTAGACTGCCGTACCTCCGGCGCCGCAGTGCCCGGCGGCCAAGCGCGGCGCCACACCCTGTCAACGCTGCGCTCCTCTGCCTACCCCCGATCTGGAGAACCCGATGCGCATCAACGACGATCTTCACTCTGACACCCTGGCGCTGGTGCCTGGGCGCTCCACCGAAGCGGGCGCCACACGCCGCACCGCGCTGCAGGCCGCGCTGGGCCTGGGTTACGCCGCCGCAGCCGCGCCGGTGATGGCGCAAACGGCCATTGCCACCCCGGCCGACGGCCTCACCGCTGGCGAGGTCAGTTTCACGGTCAATGGCTTCAAGGTGCCTGCCTACCGCGCTGCCCCCGCGGGCAAGACCGGCCTGCCCGTGGTGCTGGTGATCCAGGAAATCTTTGGCGTGCACGACTACATCGCCGACACCTGCCGCCGTTTTGCCAAGGCCGGCTACCTGGCCATCGCGCCCCAGTTGTATGCCCGCCAGGGTGACCCGGCCAGCTACACCGAGATTGCCAAGCTGCAGGCTGAACTGGTTTCCAAGGTGCCGGATGCCCAGGTGATGGCCGACCTGGACGGCGCCGTGCAGTGGGCCACTGCCAACGGCGGCGATGCTGCGCGCGTGGGCATTACCGGCTTCTGCTGGGGCGGGCGCATCACCTGGCTGTACGCCGCGCACGGGCCCGTGAAGGCGGGTGTGGCGTGGTACGGCCGGCTGGTTGGCCAGGCCAGCGAACTCACGCCCAAGCACCCGGTCGATATCGCGCCGATCCTCAAGGCGCCGGTGCTGGGCCTGTATGGCGAAAAAGACACCGGCATCCCCCTTGACACGGTTGATAAGATGAAAGCGGCCTTGTCCAGCGGCTCGCCGCAGGCCAAGGCATCCGAGTTCGTGATCTACCCCGACGCGCCCCACGCGTTCCATGCCGACTACCGGCCCAGCTACCGCAAGGAGGCTGCCGAAGACGGCTGGAAGCGGGCGTTGGCCTGGTTCAGCAAACACGGCGTGGCCTGATCCTTCAGGCCTCCCACTCGGAACCCTGCAGCCGCCCCTTGACCGAGGCGGCTTTTTTTGATCCCGAGCGAGTTTCGCTGCCGTCTTTGGTGTGCATCTGTGGATGCAGCGAAATTTTCAATAAAAATAGGCACTGGCGCTTGCCCAGTAAGCGCAAATAGCTATGATTTTGGTAGCAATTATTTTGTCCACTCTGGCCGCAGGCATCGGCAGCGTCTGGCTGGCCGCACTGCTGATGCGGCTGGGCTTGAGCGGGCGCGGCGGCAGCGTAGGCCCGCAGCATTTGTTGAGCCTGGCGGCGGGAGCGCTGCTGGCCACGGCGTTCATGCACTTGCTGCCTGAAGCGTTTGAGAGCCAGGCGGGTGCGCACGACTTGTTTGCCACGCTGCTGGTGGGCCTGGTGTTCTTTTTTCTGCTGGACAAGGCCGAGTTGTGGCACCACGGGCACGAGCACAGCCATGCCGAAGCCGCGCCCCATGGCCATGGCCACCACGGCCAAGCCCATGATCACGGCCACAGCCATGGTCACGAACATGCCCCCACCCATGCCCACCACCACCATCACCACGCCCCACGCACAGGCGGCTGGGCGGTGCTCACTGGCGACAGCGTGCATTGTTTTGGCGACGGCATTCTCATCGCGTCGGCCTTCCTGGCAGACATCCGCCTGGGCCTGATTGCCGCCGTGTCGGTGCTCGCACACGAGGTGCCCCACCACATGGGCGACCTGGTGGTGTTGCGCCAGACCAGCCCCAACCGCCGCACTGCGCTGGTCAAGGTGTCTCTGGCAGGCGCCGTGACAGCGCTCGGCGGTCTGGTGGGCTATTTCCTGGTGGGTCAGTTGCAAGACCTGCTGCCGTACTTTCTGGCCGTGGCCTCCAGCAGCTTTGTGTATGTGGCGCTGGCCGACTTGATCCCGCAACTGCAAAAGCGCCTCACGGCGCGCGAGACCGTTGCGCAGATTGCCTGGCTGCTGGCAGGCATGGCGATCGTGACGGCGGTGAGCGGCCTGGCGCACGGCGCGCACTAGCGGATTTAAAGCGTTTTTGGCCCTTAGCGCTTGCTGGGTAAGCGCTACCAGCTATCAAAAGCGAAGCGCTCAACGGCGTGCGGCCTCTTCTCTGCAAGGCATGCGGCGCCCTCGGAGGCTCCCCTACCTCCCGAGCTCTTCCCGCACTGCCGCCACCTGTCGCCGCGACACGGCCAGCAGCTCGGTCGAGCCTTGAAGGCGCACGGCCCAGCCTTCGCCCTCTTCGGCGTCGTAGTGTTTCTCCAGTGCGCGCACCGCGCGGCGGGCCACCAGCGCATTGCGGTGAATGCGCATGAACCGCGCGGCAAACCGGCTTTCCAGCTCGCTCAAGGCGCCATCCATGATGTAACTGCGGGTGGTGGTGCGCACCGTCACGTACTTTTGTTCGGCCTTGAAATACAGCACCTCGCTCAGCGGCAGGCGCTCGGTGCGCCCGCGGTCCTGGATCAGCAGCACTTCGGTGTCCTGGGTGGGGGGCACGCTGCTTGGCAGCGGCACGCGGGTGCTGCGCTGCACCTTGGCCAGGGCCTGCTGGAGGCGTTCGCGGCGCACGGGCTTGGTGAGGTAGTCCACGGCGTCCAACTCGAAAGCGCTCACGGCATGGTCGGCATGGGCGGTCACAAACACCACGGCCGGCGGCTGCGGCAGTGTTTGCAGCGTGTGGGCCAGCGCCAGGCCGTCTTGCCCTGGCATGTGGATGTCCAGCAGCACCACGTCAAACCCGCGCCCACCCGTGGGGCTGAGCAGCGCCATGGTCTCGGCGGCGTTCGAGGCTTCGGCCACCGTGGTGCGCTGGGTGTCTGCGCAGTCCGCCAGCAGCGTTCGCAGGCGGCTGCGGGCCAGGGCTTCATCGTCAACGATCAGGATGTTCATGGTCTTTGGCGGGAGTGTCTGCGTCTGCGGTGGGCATGGCGCCGCGGCGCGGGCTGCCACCGGGGCGGGCGCGGCCCTGGCCTGGCGGCTGCACGGCTGGGGGCTGTGGTTTGCCTGCGGGGGCGGGCAGGGTGATGCGCACCTGGTAAAGGCCATCCTGCACACCCGCAGTGAATTCGCCCTGCACGTCGTGCAGCAAGGCCAGGCGGGCCCGCACGTTGGCCAGCGCAATGCCATGGCCCTTAGGGGCATGGTTGTCGCCCAAGGCGTTCTTGCCTTGTTTGGGTGGTAGCGTGTTGGTGATGCGCACCACCACCCGGCTGCCGCGCAGCTCGGTCAGCACGCGCAGCTTGCCACCGCGGTCGCTGGGCTCCACGCCGTGCTTGACGGCGTTTTCCACCAGCGGCTGCAGCAGCAGCGGCGGCAGTCGGGCGAAGTCGGTGCGGGGGTCCAGGTTCCATTGCACCTGCAGGCGTTTGCCAAAGCGCACTTCCTCGATCGCCAAGTACCTGCGCGCCAGGGTGATTTCTTCCGCCAGGGTGGTGGACTCGCCCTGCTCAATGAGCGCCACGCGAAACAGGTCCGAAAGGTCTTCGAGCAGCGCCTCCGCCTTGGCGGGCTCCTCACGCACCAGTGCGATGGCGCTGTTGAGTGTGTTGAACAAAAAGTGCGGGCGGATGCGCGATTGCAGCTCGGTCAGCCGGGCCGTGGTGGCGGCGGGCGTGCGGCCCCGCGCGCGCAGCACCAGCGCCGCCACCAGCAGCGCCGCCAGCAGCGCACCAGTGGCCGCACTGGCCAGCCACGGCGGCGAGGCGGCCACACCCACCAGCGACAGCATGGCGCACGCATACGCCCCGGCCAGGGCACCCAGCACCACGCCCGCCACGTACTGCTGCACCATCGACAGGCGCTGCAGCACGGTTTTAAGGCTGCAGGCCGTGACCAGCCAGACCAGGGTGGCAGGCAACGCGCCACCCGTCAGCAGGGCCAGGCTGGCCAGCCATTCGGCCGGGCTGCTGGTGCCGAACATGGCGCCCACACCCATCACCAGCTCCACAAACAGCACCGCGCGCAGCACCACGCCCACCTGGCAGGCGTCGAACACCAGGGCCCTGCGCGGCGGCGGCAGGCCGCCCCGTGCGGTACCCCGGGGGCCGCCGGAATCCGCAGGCGGGGGCTGGGTCGATAAAATTTGCGTGTTTTGCATTGCGGCGCCCGGGTTGTCCGGGTGTCTGAACCATCGGATTATTGCCCTCCTTATGTCCAAAGCCCAAGCCACCAGCGCCGACTCTGCGCCGTCCCACAACCAGCTCGACACCAAGGCGCAGGCCTGGTCGGCGCTGTTTTCCGAGCCCATGAGCGACCTGGTCAAGCGCTACACCTCCAGCGTTTTCTTCGACAAGCGCCTGTGGCAGGCCGACATTGCAGGCAGCCTGGCGCACGCCGAGATGCTGGCAGCGCAGGGCGTGATCAGCGCCGAGGACCACGCCTCCATCCAGCGTGGCATGGCGCAGATCACCTCCGAGATCGAGTCCGGCGGCTTCGAGTGGAAGCTGGACCTGGAAGATGTGCATCTGAACATCGAAGCACGCCTGACCCAGCTGGTGGGCGACGCCGGCAAGCGCCTGCACACCGGCCGCAGCCGCAACGACCAGGTGGCCACCGACGTGCGCCTGTGGCTGCGCGGCGAGATTGATTTGATTGGCGACCTGCTCAAAGAGCTGCAGGTGTCTCTGGTCGATGTGGCCGAGCAGAACGTCGAGGTGATCCTGCCCGGCTTCACCCACCTGCAGGTGGCCCAGCCCGTGAGCTTTGGCCACCACATGCTGGCCTACGTGGAAATGTTCAAGCGCGACGCAGAGCGCATGGCCGACGTGCGCCGCCGCACCAATGTGCTGCCGCTGGGCAGCGCGGCGCTGGCCGGCACCACCTACCCACTGGACCGCGAGCGCGTGGCCAAAACCTTGGGCATGGAAGGCGTGTGCCAGAACAGCCTGGACGCCGTGAGCGACCGCGACTTCGCCATCGAATTCACTGCCGCCGCCAGCCTGTGCATGGTGCACGTGAGCCGCCTCTCTGAAGAACTCATCATCTGGATGAGCCAGAACTTCGGCTTCATCAAGATTGCAGACCGCTTCACCACCGGCTCGTCGATCATGCCGCAGAAGAAGAACCCCGACGTGCCCGAACTCGCGCGTGGCAAAACCGGCCGCGTGGTGGGCCACCTCATGGGCCTGATCACACTGATGAAGGGCCAGCCCCTGGCCTACAACAAGGACAACCAGGAAGACAAGGAACCGCTCTTCGACACCGTGGACACGCTCAAGGACACGCTGCGCATCTTTGCCGAGATGGTCGGCGGCCAGCTGAACCCCGCGACCGGAAAGAAGGAAGGCGGCATCACCGTCAACCCGCAGGCCATGGAGCAGGCCGCGCTCAAGGGCTACGCCACCGCCACCGACCTGGCCGACTACCTGGTCAAGAAGGGCCTGCCCTTCCGCGACGCGCACGAGACCGTGGCCCACGCCGTCAAGGCCGCCACGTCGCACAACTGCGATCTCTCGGAGCTGCCCCTGAACGTGCTGCAGGGCTTCCACCCTCAGATCGAAAAAGATGTTTACGACGTGTTGAGCCTGCGCGGTTCGCTCAATGCGCGCAACACCTTGGGCGGCACGGCGCCTGCGCAGGTGCGCGCTCAACTGGCGCGCCACCGTGCGCGCCTGGCCTGATCTTTGCGAAACAAGGCTGTCGCTTGACCCTGCAGCCTTGCCCGATTTCTTTGCCAGCAGTTTTCTTTGTCGTTCGTTCGTGCCCTTGTTTGTCCCAGTGAACCTTCTCTTATCTGGAGCCCTGCCATGACTTCTTCCTTGCACCGCCGCCACTGGCTGACCCGCGCCGCGCGCACCACCGCCGTGTTGGCCGCCACGCTGACCATGGGGCTGGCTTCGGCGCAGTCCGACAAGCCCATTCGCATGCTGGTGGGTTTTCCTCCCGGCGGCGGCTCGGACGCCATTGCCCGTCTGCTCTCGGACAAGCTCAAGGACGCGCTGGGCATGCCGGTGGTGGTGGAAAACCGCCCTGGCGCGGGGGGACAGATCGCTGCGCAGGCGCTCAAGGCGGCGCCCGCGGACGGGCACACGTTGTTTCTGTCGCACGACCACACCATCTCCATCCTGCCGCAGGTCGTCAAGAACCCCGGTTTTGACCCGGTGCAAGACTTTGTGCCCGTGGGCGGCATCGCCACGTTTGTGAACGCGTTTGCCGTGTCTGGCGGCAACCCCGCCAAGTCGTTCAACGAATACGTGGGCTGGGTCAAGGCGCAGGGCCAGGGCAAGGGGGCGGTGGGTATTCCCGCCCCGGCCTCCACGCCCGAGTTTCTGGTCAAGCTGGTGGGCCAGAAATACCAGCTGGACCTGGTAGCAGCACCTTACCGTGGCAGTGCACCCATGATGGCCGACATGCTGGGCAACCAGATTGCGGCAGGTGTGGGGTCCATTCCGGATTTCATCGAAAACCACAAGGCGGGCAAGGTGCGCGTAGTGGCCGTGCTGGGCACCAAGCGCCAGGCCGCCATGCCCGATGTGCCCACGTTTGACGAGCTGGGCCTCAAAGGCTTTGACGATCTGCCGTATTACGGCATCTACGCTCCCGCAGGCACGCCCGCCAAGTTCATCAACGACTTCTCGGCGGCCCTGGCCAAAGTGGTGGCGCAGCCCGAGGTCAACGGCCCGCTCACGGCCATGGGCCTCACTGTGGGCTACATGACCCCGCAGCAGCTGGCCACCCGACAGCAGGCCTACACGCAGGCGTGGACCCAGATCATCAAGTCCAGCGGGTTCGTGGCGCAATAACGGCCCGGCGGGGGCGAGCGGCGATGGGACTGCGAAGGGGGTGCTCTCGGGCAATTCCTTCATTCCATTTCAGATGTAAAAGATGTGCGGCAATGGGTGAACTTGCTCACAATGGCGTTCTCAGTCCCTGATGCCCCTTTTTGCATCCATGCACCACCGATCTCCCTCCGCCCGTCTCAGTGCCCTGGCCCGCCGACTCGCGCTGTCGGGGTTGCTGGCGGCCTCCATCCATGCCCCGGCCCAAACGGTGCTGCCTGCCGGCTATTCGCGCTGGCAGGCCAGCATGGATGCGTTTGCAGAGGCCGACAAATTGCGCCAGCCCCAGCCCGATGGCGTGTTGTTCGTAGGCAGCTCCAGCATTCGCTACTGGGCCCAGATGGCCCAGGATTTCGCGACCACGCCCGTGGTCATCAACCGCGGTTTTGGCGGTTCCACCATGGCGGATTGCCACCACTTTGTGCGCGAACTGGTGTTGCAATACCAGCCGCGCCAGGTCATGGTTTACGCGGGCGACAACGACCTTGCCGAGGGCCGCACGCCCGCCCAGGTTCTGGAGAGTTTTCAGGGTTTTGTGCGGGCGGTGCGGGCCGAGCTGCCCCATGCGCGCATTGGCTACATCTCCATCAAGCCGAGCCCTGCGCGTGCGTCGTTGTTGCCGCAGGTGCGTGAAACCAATGCCCTGCTGCAAGCTTATGTGGCCACGCTGCCCAACGCGGATTTCATCGACATTTTTGGCCCCATGCTCGACGCCGAGGGGCAAGCCCGTGCAGACCTCTATGGCCCCGACCGATTGCACATGAACGCTGCAGGCTACAGCCTGTGGCGCAGCGTGATCGGGCCGTATGTGTTGCCGGCCGACAATGGCGGCGCCCGCGCACTGACGGCCGGTGCCGAGTCCAAAGCCGTCATCTCTGCCACGGCGGCGTTGAACGACGGACGCTAGGGAAGTCTCAGCCGCGGCTGCGGATGGGCCGCCACCCGCAGGCGCTGCGCAGGCGCGGGCAGCGCGGGCTCCTTCACCGCAGCATTGGCTGCGGTGGCTGCAGGCTCCGTGTCCGGCCCCGTGCGGTCGTCGGGCGGTCGGTCTACCCACAGGCTGATGCGCGCCACGGTGTGCAGCACCACGAAGCAGGCGATGAGCAGCGGAATATCAAGGCCCCAAGGCCGGTCCTGGTCGGCCCCCAGCAGGCCCAGCACCAGAAGCACTACCACCAGGTGGGCACAAAACACGGGCAGTGATGCCGCGCCCAGCGTTTCCAGCCACCGCAGGCGGGGCGTGCGTGCCGCCAGGCGCGGGCCGTAGTGGATGGTGAGCAGCACCAGTGCAAACAAGTTGATGAGCCGCAGCGGGCCCAGCGACCATTTGTCAAACGTCAGATTCAGACCCGTGTTGCTGCCGAATGGCACTTGGCCCAGGCCGTGCCGCCACACCAGGCAGACCAGCGCAAAGACCAACGCCGTGCGCACCGCCCAGGCGGGAAACTCGAAAGCGGGCGCCTGCGGGTCATTGCGCGTGGCGCCCATCCAAAGGCCCAGCACCCACAGCAACTGCCAGCCCCAGGTGTCGAAACTGCCCGTTTCCGAATACGGCACCGGGACCGGCACCACCGCAGAGATCGCGTTGAAAGCCGCTTGCGACAGGCCAAACTGCGCCAGCACCCACAGGCCCACACTGGCAGCCATCACCGGTGCCCAGCCGTGGCGCCAGGCCAGCACCATCACCCACGGGCTGGCCAGCATGAACAGGATGTACAGCGGCAGGATGTCGAGCAGCGGCGGCGAATACACCAGCGCCAGCCCATACACCAGCGCCGTCAACGGGTGCTCCAGGTAATACGCCATCAGGTTGGTGGCGGCCGGTTGTTCAAAGCGCAGGCCAATGAACGCAATCACCGTGAAAAGAAAGAGCAGCGTAGCCGCTTGGCACGCATAGATCTTGAGCGCGCGGCGCCAGAACGCGCTGCGCATTTCTGCCACGCCGCGCCGCCAGGCGATGCGGCCATACACCATGCCGGCCATGTAAGCCGACAACAACACGAAGCCTTCGGCCGCCGACACGAAGCCGAATGGCTGACCGAGTGGGTTGCTAAGGCGCGACGGCAGATGCGTCACCGTCATCAGCACCAGCATCAGGCCACGCAGTGCATCAATTTCCCAGCGGCGGGTGGGGGCGGAGGCGGGCATGGTGGCGATGCAGTGGAGCGGTGAACCAAAGAAGTCAGGCTGCGCAATGGCTGCGGTACCTGGGTGGTGCGGCTGGAAAATGGGTTGTAGAAACAGACCAGGCTTGCGTGCACCAGTTCCCTAGCCCTTCGTCGTTGCGGATGCGAGTCAACAAGAATTCCAGTAAAAAAGGCTTCCAGCGCTTGCTCATCAAGCGCTGGAAGCTCTTCTTTTGATAGCGATTCGCGGGTGTAAAGTGCGCCGCGCGTTCCTGGGAGTGGGCCCGAAACGCGCGCAGCCCATCACAGCATCGCCGTGCGCTGCTGTTCGGCACGCGAGGCGCCGATGGCGGTTTCCACATTTTTCACCTCTTCGGGTGGTGGCAACACGGCGGGCATGCCCAGCGCTTCGATGGCCAGTTCGCGGCACCAGCCCTTGGTGTGATACAGGTGGTGGTCCTCGTCCTTTTCCACCGCCTCATGCGCTGCCTTCAGGGCCTTGCCGATCTCGCCGGTGGCCACTTCAGCCACCTTGCCCAGAAGTTCCCAGTTGGCGTGGTCCTTGGTCTCGGCATGCACCACACACTCGCACGCCACCAGCTGTGCAGCAGCCGGGTCACCCGCCTTCTGCGCCAGCTGCATGGCTTTCACCAGCGATTCGCCGATGTGCTTGACAACCATGCGGCTCGGCACTTGCGTGTCGGGGTTGAGACCCAGGGCATCACAGATGCTGCGCACCACGTTCTGGTGAGTCAGCGTTTCTTCCAGGTACTCTTCCCATTCCTTCTTCAGGTCAGGGTTCACGGCACAGGCGATGGCGGTGCGGTACACCTGCTCGCCGCCCAGTTCCGTCTCCATCATTTGCAGGACCAGATCATTGAGTTGCTGGCTGTCATAGCGGTCTTTGGCCATGAGGGGCTCCTTGGGTGGTTAAAAGGTTGAGGGTTGGGGCAACAGGAAAAATCAGGTCGGCTCAGGCCAGCGTGCGCACCTTGGGCTCGCGGTCCCACTGGCGGGTCTGTGCAGCCGCAATGAAGCCCTGCGCATCGGCGGGCTCCACCACGCCAGCGTCGCGCTCGATGCCACCGGCGTCGAGAATGGCCTGTGTGCCCTTGCAGGCCGCAATGGCTTTGAGGTGGCCAAACGCGTCGCGGAACCAGTCCACAGCGGCTGCTTCCTTGGCCAGCAGCGCGCCCATCTCGGGCGACAGCACCGAGG
>JBCNOJ010000093.1:0-12671 GCA_039593925.1 Acidovorax sp. | reverse complement strand
GGCATCCAGCGCGGGCAGCTTGCCGGCCTGGAACAGGGTGGCGGGCTGCTGGGCGAAGTCGTCCGTGCGCTCGCGCGCGCAAGCCATGTTGTCGGCATCGCGCTTTTTCCAGGCATCAGAGCCCGGCGCGGGCGATTCGTGGCGCACAGCGCCCTTGCAGTCGTAGACCAGCTCCGCGGGCGTGCCATCGCCCGAGCCACCGCAGGCTGACATGCCCACAGCCAGCAGCGTGGCGCACCCCAGGGTTCTCCACAGATAGCGCCAGTGCAGGGCGGTGTGGTGTGTTGGCATGGCTCGGCGCATCACTGTGCCCCCCCGGCGCTCACGTTGCGCTGCAGGAAGGCTGCCAGCGGCCGGATCACGTTGTTGGTGGCATCGTCATCCGCAGTCACGATGTCCACGTGCGAATAGCCCTCGCTCATGTGCACCTCGAAGCCGCCGTCCACCCCACCGAACTGGCGGTTGGCCACCAGCGTCGGTTGGCCTGCGGGTGTGCGCGCCACGCCGGCCTTGCAGCTTGGCGCAGCACAGGGCGCAATCGCCTCGGCAAACCCGCGCCAGACGCCTGCGACCGGCGTAAGGCCGTTGGTGCCACCGAACGCGATGACGGGGATGTTGATCTTGCGCGCCTGCGTCTGGTTCACGATGTCCGCGCGGCCCCGGCCGCCCTGGTTGACGGGCAGTGACAGGGCGCTGGTGTCGAGCCCCAGATTGGCACCGCCGCTGCCTTCTGCATTGCCCAGCAAGAGGCCCGAGCTGGGGTAGTACCAGTCGCTGTAGGTGGTGTTGCTCAAGAACAGCGCGCGCGACAGGCGCTTGAGGTTGGTGGGCTCCACCTCCTTGCCCCAGGGCGGAAGGCTGACCGTGAGCGTTGTCGGCTGCGGGCCGAAATCACGGAAGGCGGCGGCAGGAAGCCGGTCGGTATTGTCCAGCCAGGTTCGCAGGCCATCGGCCCGCGCCGGCCCCAGGTAGCCCATCGACACGGAGTAGAAGACTGTCCGCTGCAGGTTGTCGTCGTCCATGAAAGTGCCGATGGCCGCCCCCGCCGTCACGGGAAAATCGCGCGTGGTGAAATCCGGTACGCGGTTGTAGACGTTGTTGCCGGGCACGCCGCCCTGGTCCGCCTGCAGCAGCGCCTGTTTGCCGTTGATGGTGCCCTCGAAGTCCATCTGCATGCCGGCGATCTCGGTGGATGCACTGACGCGCGGCGTGAGGCCCGGGCGCGCGACGAAGGCAGGCTCGGCACCTGAGGCCACCGCAGCGTACAAGCCGCCTTCGGCGGCGCGCACCACCGCATCGAGCTGCGCTGCAGTGGGTGCGCTGCCGGCCAATGCGCCGCCCGGGCCTTCAAACAACACCAGACCCTTGAGCTTGGCGTACCCTGGCTGTGCTGGCCCGTTGCCGGTGAAGTTGAAGTCCGTGGCCGCATAGCGCGCCACAAAACCCGTACCGGCAGAATGCCCGCCCAGAAACACGTTGCCGTTGCGCGCTACCGTGCGCGCCTGTTCCACCACGGCATCGAGGTCGATGGTGTGTACCTGGGGCGTCCAGTTCGCGAGGAAAGGGATCTCACGGCTCTCATGGAACACCGCCCGGCGCTTGAGCTTGTCGCCCAGCGGCAGGCCAAGCTCTGCGCCGTACAGCCAATTGAGGCCAAGCGCTGCATCGCGTTCGCGCTCTGCCATCTGCAGGCCTTCCATGTCCTGCAGCGCTACCGAGCGGCGATCCACACCCCACACTTCCACCACGGCCTTGTGGTCGTTCCACATGCGGCGCACCAGGTTCTCCGCCAGGATCAGATAGCTGTGCGATGCCGCCAGCGTGCCCGGCATGGCCACCAGCACGGCATCCACCGGCTTGCCCGTGTTGGCGGCCAAGCCGTAGCGCGTGTAGCGCACCCGGTTCAGGTCGGGTCCGGCGGCGCCGAATTGCGTGGCCAGCTTGCTGCCGGCCTCCACTGTCACGCCAGCCGTGCCCGGCGTGCGGGCTGCCTTGGCACGGCTCGCCAGCTCGTGCGTGCTGATGGCGAATTCACCGGAAGTGCCTGGGTGGTTGTCCACAATGCCCTGCCCGCCGCCACCGCAGGCAGTGAGCGCTGCGGCCAGGGCCAGGCTCAACACGGTGCGGCGCACGCGAGCATGGCGCACTGGCCGGGCAGTATTCGAGGTGTTTGCGGCGTATAGCAGCTGAGTGTTCACGGTTGTCTCCGTTGTAGTGGTTGGGAACAGGTGCAAAAAAACGGACGCAGGCTGGCGCTGCAGGTGGGTTGCCATAGCAACACACACGCACAAGGTCGAACCACCGGGCGATCAGCCCGGCGCGGGGGTAAGCGGTTAAGAAAACCCTGGTGGCGCCCGGCGGGCAGCCAGGGCTTTGTTAGCCGTTCAGGCCAGCCTCCAGGTAATCCAGAAACTCCTTTTGCTCGCGCGCCTCGTGGCCAGGCTGCGACAGCTCCATGGGGCCGAACGGCGAGCGCCGCATGTAGCTGCGGTAGGAGATCCCGTAGTACACGGCGTTCATGGTCAGCAGCAGGCGGAACTGAATCGTTTCGTGTGCCACGCCAGGCATCAGCGCTTGCAGGCGCTCCAGCGTCAGCGCCAGCATGCGCTGGTGGAGCGCGGCAGAAAAGACCTGCCCCTGCTCGCCGTAGTCCCACCCCAGCCGTCCGATGAAGCACACGGCATCCCGCCCCAGCGCGGGCTCCGTCAGCATCTCGATCACAGGGCCGAACGCGGCCTCCACCACGTCGCGCACCGTGTAGTGCGGCGCGCGCGCTTCCAGCGCCTGCAGCCGCGCGCAGGCGCGGGGCTCCAGCCACTGCTGCAGGTAGGTAGAAATCGCACCGATCAGCTCATCGCGCCCGCCGAAGTGGTAATGCAGCGCCGATGCGTTCTGCGCACCCGCAGCCATCACCACGCGGCGCAGCGATACGGCATTCATGCCCTCGCGCGCCATCAGCTTGATGGCCTCTTCGATGAGGCGGGTTCGCGTGGCCTGGGGGTCGGCGGGCGGAGGCGCGGTGGGCAGAACAGCGGTCATGGCTGAAATAATGCACGTGAATTAATTCACATGCATTAGGAATTGCCCGCATGGTTCGCCCGCGGTGGCTAATCGACAGCCTGTGCCGACTTGCGCTGCGCGCAGGCGCCCAGGCAGGCCACGAAGTCGAGCAGCGTGGCGGAGACGTGCTCCCGATTCCACACCACCGTGATCGGTCCGAAGTGGATGGGAGAGTGCACCGCGATTTTCCGGAACAGCCCGAGCGAGGCCATGTAGTCGGCCATGGCCCCGGAGCACACGCCCACGTAGTCTCCCTTGTGCAGCAGGGCCTGCATCATGGCAAGCGAAGCCGTCTCTGCCTTGGGAACCACCCATGAGGCGGCCTGCCCGATCAGGAATGCATCCATCTGGATGCGGGTCAGCGTGCCGCTGGGGGGCATCACCCAGTTGTCGTGCAGCACGTCGGCAAAACCCAGGGCATTGGCGTGTTTCGCGCGCTCCCAGTGCCTGCTGCCCTGGCCAACCACAAGGGCCACCTCGTCGTCGAACAGCACATGGTGCGCCAACCCAGGCTGGTGGGCACGTGCATCCAGCACGCCGATGACAGCGTCCATGGCACGCGTTTCCAGCCCTTTGAGCAGGTTGTCGAACGGCCCATCGTGGATGGTCACGGCCACGTCCGGGTGGTCGAGCTGGAAGGCGCTCACGGCCTCAGGCAGGCCGCCAGCGATGCCGGCCCAAACACTGCCCACGTTGAGGCGGGGCACGCGGCCTTCGGCCACGGCATTCATCTCGCGGCCGGTGCGGGCGATATCCCCCAGCACATTGACAGCCAGGCGCTTGAGCACGTGCCCCGCGGGCGTGAGCTGCACCTTGCGGCCGCGCAACACCAGCGGTGTGCCCACCACGCTTTCCAGCTCGGCCAGCCAGTGCGACATGGCCGATTGCGTCATGTGCAGGCGCGTGGCGGCCTCGGTCAAGGTTCCGGCTTCGTCGAGCACCAGAAACGATTCGAGGTGCCGCACCTTGATCCGCCGCGCCCAGGAGGTGGCTTCAAAACGCTCAATCATGAGTAACCCTTCATGCTTCCATTCTGCCTTTTCACTAGGCAAATGGCGCCTTGCGTCATGACAATGTCTTCATCTTATGTCCATTGAACCGCCAGGAACCGCCGTGCTCATCACCCTTCGCAAAGCCTCCCAGTTTGTCCTGCTCGCTGCCGCTGCAGCCGTGACGGCCACCGCCGTGCATGCGCAAGGCGCTTACCCGAACCGGCCCGTGCGCCTAGTGGTGTCGCAGCAGGCAGGCGGCAGCTCCGACACCATTGCCCGCATGTGGGCCGAAAGCGCGGGCAAGGTGCTGGGCAACTCGGTGGTCGTGGAGAACAAGCCCGGCGCTGGCGGCATCATTGCCGCGCAGTTCGTGCTGAGTCAGCCTGCCGACGGCTACACGCTGTTCTTCGGCGGCGTGTCGCAGATGGTGTTCAACCGCTTCACCTACAAAAATCTGCCCTACACACCTGAGAAAGATTTCGTTGGCGTGGGCATGCTGACCACTGTGCCTTTCATCCTCGTGACCAATCCCACCACCGGCATCAAGACGCTGGACGAGCTGACCCGCAAAGCCAAGGCAGCGCCGGGCAAGCTCAATTTCGCGTCGGCCGGCCAGGGCAACTCCACCCACCTGGCCGTCGAGTTGCTGTCGCAGGCACTGGGCATTTCGATGACCCACATCCCCTTCAAGGGAGAGCCTGATGGCGTGATGGCCACCATCGGTGGCCAGACCGAACTCATGGCGCCCGTGTTCGGCACTGCGCTGCCGCACATCAAAAGCGGCAAGCTGACACCGTTGGCCGTGATCGCGCCCCAGCGCCTGACCGAGCTGCCGGAGGTGCCCACCGCCAGCGAACTGGGCGTGAAAGGCTTCGACACCATGGGCTGGAGCGGCATCGTGGCGCGCGCCGGCACCCCACCCGAGCTGATCGAGAAGCTGCACAAGGCCACCGAGGCTTTCCACAAGAGCCCCGACGTGCAGGCCAAGCTCAAGGGCATGGGCGTGATCCCGCTGCCCGGCCCTGCATCGCTGCTGATGGACACGACTGCCCGTGACACCAAAGCCTGGGGCCCCACGCTGCAGGCGCTGAACCTGAGTGACAAGTAAGTAGCAGGCAACGCCGCCAGGCACGGGCAGCCCGCACCACCTGGTCCCCCATGTTCCATGACCTGCACCCGCGCCGCACCCCGCTGCAGCGCGGGCCTTTCTTTTTCTGTGACAAGCCATGAAAAACAACGAAGCAATGGTGGTCTGCCCTCAGCCCGAGGCCGCCGAATCGGGCATTGACATTTTGCGCAGCGGCGGCAACGCCGTGGACGCCGCCGTGGCCACCGCCCTGGCGCAAACCGTGGTGGACCCGCTGATGTGCGGTATTGCCGGTTTTGGTACGGCGGCCGTGTACATGCCGGGCCAACAGGCGCACGAATATTTCGATTTCCACTCGCCGGCCCCCCTGGCCGCGCGCGAAACCATGTGGGAGCACCTGCTCGAAGGCGAAACCAAGGACGGCTTCGGCTTCATCCTGCAAGGCCGCGTCAATGACATCGGCCCCCAGTCCATCGGCACGCCCGCCACCCTCAAAGGCCTGGAGGCCTTGCACCAGGCCTACGGCCGTCTTCCGTGGAAGCAGGTGGTGGAACCCGCCATTCGCTGGGCCAGCGAGGGGTTCTTTGTTCGGCCCGGCATGCACGCCTTCTGGATCGACGAGCCCAGCATGGGCCGGGTCGGCAACCTGGAGCGGCTGCAGTACAGCGAGGACGGCCGCCGGCTCTACTGCCGCCCCGATGGGCGCCCGCAGCCGATCGGGGCGCCACTGCGCAACGAGGACATGGCCGAGGTACTTCGGCAGGTGGCGCAGGAAGGCGCACGCCCGTTCTACGAGGGCGATCTGGCGCGCAAGATGGTGGCGCACCTGCAGTCGCTGGGCGCTCTGGTCACACTGGACGACCTGGCCCAGTACCAGGTCAAGCGCAACCCGCCGCTGGTGGGCAGCTACCGCGGTCGCACCATTACCACCAACCAGCCACCGGGTGGGGGGGCGATGCTGCTGGAGATGCTCAACATCCTCGAACACTTCGACCTGGCGGGCATGGAGCACAACAGCCCCGAATACATCCGCCTCGTTTGCGAGGCCATGAAGAAGGCCACCATTGACAAAGACCGTTGCATCGGTGACCCGCAGTTCTTCGATGTGCCGCTGGATGAGCTGCTCTCCAAGACCATGGCCGGGGCCGTGGCGCAGCAGATCCGGGCGGGCGAGCGTTTCAACGTGCAGCGCGTGAACCCCGGCGCGCCGGTGCCGCGCGACACCACGCACCTGAGCGTGGTGGACGCCGAAGGCAACGCGGTGTCGATGACGCATTCACTGGCCATGCCCTCGGGCATCATCACGCCGGGCATGGGGTTCTTCTACAACGGCTGCATGGGCGTGTTCGACCCCCGTCCGGGCCGCGCGGGCAGCATCCAGCCTGGCAAGAGCCGCTTCACCTCGTCCTGCCCCACCATGACCTTCCGCGACGGGCAACTGGACGTGGTGCTGGGCGCCCCGGGCGGCACCCAGATTGCCATGGGCGTGCTGCATGTGCTGCTGAACGTCATCGACCACGGCATGGAAATGCAGGCCGCCGTTTCTGCACCGCGCTTTTCATCCACCAGCAATGCCATCGACGTGTGCAACCGCATTCCACGCTTCACCACGCGCGCGCTGGAGTCTCAGGGCTACACCGTGGGCCGCAACCCGTACAACTACACCATCGGGTGGGTGCACGCGATCCAGGTGCAGCCCGATGGCCTGCATGGCGGTGCAGACCCTGGGCGCGATGGCGTGGCCTACACGCTGCAGACCAGCGCAGCGGCCTAGCCAGCAGCCCGGTCCTGCCCGGTGTCGGGAGGAAGGAGCCACTGCCGAAACGCTCTTCTATTGATAGCTGCTGGCGCTTTATCAGCAAGCGCCAGCAGCCAATATGGCTTGCATTTCGCCTCAAGCTGCTACTTCGCCCGCAGCAACGCCCCCACCTCCAGCAGCACCAGCTCGTTGTCATCCGCCTTGTTCGGCTCGCGGCTGCTGCTGAAGGGCAGGTTGTTGTCGTTGCCCACCACGATGTGCGTGCCGTCGACGATGTCCACGTTCTCGATGGTGAAGAACGGGAAGGTCAACACGCCGTTGTTCAGCGGCTTCTTGGCCAGGCGCTTCGGGTCCTGGATGTTCATGAGGTCGATGTAGCCGATCTTGCGGATTTCGCCGCCCACGTTCGCGTCGCTCACCTCCACCTTGTAGACGCGCTTGAACTTGGCGAGGTCGTGGAAGCAGTCCGTGCGCTTGACGCCCTCGGGGCAGGCCTTGTCGGCCGTGCCTTCGCCGTTGTCGCGCTCGATGATGAGGCCCGTGGTCTGGTCGATCATGTTGAAGTCGCCAATCGCATGGTGATTGGCCTCCAGCACGTACTTCCAGTGGCGGCCGGTCCATTGCTCGGTTTTCACGTCGAACTCCAGCACGCGCAGCACCTGCTTGCCACCCACGTTTTCGTACGCCTTGGCGTCCTCGTTCCACAGCGCGCCCTCCAGCAGCGCATAGAGCTTGCTGCCGTCCTTGCTCGCGGCCATGCCCTCGAAGCCCTTGGAGCGCTTGACTTCAAACGGCGTGGGCTTGGCGTCGGGTGCGCCGGGCATCAGCACGCCGGGCGCGTCGGGCGAGCGCACGGTCTTGCCGTCCACCTGGGTGTCGAACACGGCCAGCACCTTGCCGTTCAGGTCGGCCTTGATGAGGAACGGGCCAAACTCCTCGCCAATCCACAGCGCGCCGCCGGCGAACTGGAAGCTTTCGGGGTCGAAGTCGGCGCCCGTCAGGTAGCGCTTGTCGGTGCCTTCTTGGGTGATGCGAAACGGCACCTTCTTGTCGGGGTCGTGCAGGAAGACGGTCTTGAGCCGGTTGAAATGCCCGCTTTGGAAGTCCACGGTGTAGTGGCTCAGGTGCAGCATGAAATCCGGCGAGTTGGCCTTGGAGCCCGCGCCGTTGTCGGTCAGTATCCAGAACGAGCCGTCGGCCATGCGCTTGATGCCTGAGTGGCCCTGAATGGGTTGGCCCTGGAAAGGCAGCGCAATACCTGTGTCACGCCCAGCCGACTGGCCCATGACGGCGCCTACGGCATCCACGCGGCGCGGCGTGGTGAACTTGCCGGCAACCTGCAGGTCCTGCGGTGCATCCTGCGGCGCCGCAATCACCGTGAGGGCGGGCAATATGGCGTGGCCTGCCAGCGTGGCGGGGAAGGCTTGCTGGGCGAAGGCGGGGGTTGCGACAGTGGCTGCGGCGGCTGCGGCAGTGGCGCAAGCCAGCAGGGCGCGGTAAGCCTGGGTGGAGAGTCGGGCCATGGTGTGGGCAGTTGGAATGACAGTGAAGCGGCGACGATGCCGCCCGCCCGTGACGGGAATGTGACCGGGGCGGGCCCACACCGCTCGCACCCAGCCTCCCACCACAACGTTCTTGCAAAGCGTACGACTCAGCACCCAACCCGAAGGTGCAGCCCTGCGCTTGCGGGGGTGCGCAGCGGCTGTCGCGCGCCGCCCTTACTGCGGCACCAGTTCCACCCGCCGGTTCTTTGCGCGGCCGCCTTCATCGCTGTTGCTGGCCACCGGGGCCAGGTCGGCCACGCCGTAGGCCGACAGGCGAGCGGCTGCAATGCCGTACTGGCCTGTGAGCGCGGCGTTCACCGCTTCGGCCCGGCGCTTGGACAACGCGATGTTGGAATCGAGTGAGCCCTGGTTGTCGGTATGGCCCACCACGCGCAGCTTGAGGCCCGCCTCGGCCTTGAGCAGCTTGGCGATCTCATCCAGCGCCGGCTTGGACTCGGGCTTGATGTCGGCCTTGGCCGTGTCGAACAGGATGCCGTAGAGCGCCACGCGGCCAGTGGTGGCAATGGCCTTGGACATGTCGCTCGCGTTCACCGTGACCATGTTCTGCTGCAGCGCGCCGGTCTCGATGATGTCCACCGCCGCGTACGCACCCTTCACGGCCTTGTAATCCTTGCTGGCGTTGGGCCAGCTCACGGCCTCCACCACGATGTACAAGTCGCCCTGCGGGCGCGGGATCTTGAAGCTGGCGATGCGCGCCGTGGCCGTGTCGGCCTGCGTGAAGGTGTACGTCGAGCGGGTGGTGTTGATCTTGCGCCAGCCATAGGTGCACAGGAAGCAGGTGCGGTCGCGGAAGGCGTCGTCCTTGCCCGAGTCGTACAGCACGGTGCCGCCTGCGGCCTGCACCTCGTTCTGGTAGTTGCGCACGAGCTCCGCTGGCGATGCGTCGCCAGCCGCTTCGTACCAAAGGCGGGTCACAGCGCCCTCCACCGGCAAGGTGCTGGCCCAGGAGCGCTTGTAGGTGGTGGTGTCGTACTTCTTGTACGTGCCGGTGGGCACCAGGTATTCGTCGAAGCGCTTGTAGTCGTAGCCCACGATGGTGGAGCCAGCAAAGCGCTTGACCAGGGGGTTGTCCTTGGCGCCTGGCATGTCCTGCGCCACTACGGGGGATGCGAGCACCAGCATGGACAGCGCGGTGGCCAACGACACGAGCAAACGGTACACAGACTTCATGGCGAGTTTCTCCAGACGGGGGAAAGATCGGCGAGTGTCTGCGTTTTCCAGGCCGTGCTGGTGCGGGCCGTAGGTGCGCAGGGGCGCAGGGCGTGAACAATTCGGCAAAAACCGCTGCGGCATGCTGGGCACCAGCGACGTGCCAAGCAGCGAGGCACCAGACGCGCAAAGCACACAGGCACACAGGCACACAGGCACATAGGCACGCAGACAGGCAAGCAGCTTCTTCTTTGGGCGGGGCGCGTTTCGCCGACCGGTTTCAGCCTGCGGCTGCCACCAGCCCTGCGCCATGCCCGCGCGTGAAGGCCTCTTCAAACACGGAATAGCCCGACCAGTCGCTGTGCGCAAACGCCAGGCGCGCCGTGGCGGGTGTGGGTATCCAGGCAGAACGCTCACCATTTGATAGCTGCCTGCGCTTGCCAGGTAAGCGCTGGAGGCCAATTTGGCTTAAATATTCCTGCAGGCCTGGCACGGGCACTGCCATGGCGTGGCCGTAGCGCGTGATCTGCACCTGTGTGGCACGCTGGCGAAGATCGGGGTGGGGCACGGCCAGCGCGGCGAGGGCAGCGTCCGCCCAGTGCTGCCAGGGTTGCGTGGCCAATTGCTCGCGGGCGCCGGGCACGTCGCCCAGGGCCTGGTAATAGCTCAGCACCGTGGGCCCCGCGAGCGTGGCGCGGGTGTCCAGCCGCTGGTGGCCGGCGTCCACATAGCCCAGGCCACCGGCGGTGGGGTCGGCATACAGCACGTTGTCCCACGCAGGGGCCGCGCCGGGGCGGTCGGTGAGCGGGCGATCAATGTGGATGTTGGCCACCAGCCAGGGCGCCCACTGCAGCCGCTGCGCCGCGCCAGCCAGAAAAGCAGGCGGGCTCTGCACCACGCGTGCAGCCACCAGCACGGGCAACGCCACGATGCAGCGCGGCGCCTGCCAGCGCTCCACGCTGCCGGTGGTGTGGTTGAAGGCGTCCACCTCCACGCCATGGCGGCCTTCGGTGATGCGCAGCACGCTGGTGGCCGTTTGCAGTTGCCCTCCCAAGCGCAGCGGCTCCGCCAGGCGCCGGGTGATCCAGCCATTGCCTTCGGGCCAGGTCAGCACGCTTTCGCGGGCTTCGTCCACCGCCTCGCCGGGGGCATGAAAACCGTGGCGGCTGGCAAAGTAGTGGATGCCCGCCCAGGCCGACACGCGGGCAGGGCCTGCGCCGTAGTCGTCGCGACAGCAGTAGTCGAGGTACCAGCGAAGGTGGGCATCGTCCAGCCCCTCCTGCAGCAGCCACACATCGAAAGTCATAGCATCCAGCGCTTGATGGGCATGCGCCAAAGGCTGTTTTTGACCCCAAAGCTTGAGGGTCGGCATGGCGAACCGCGCAGCGGCGCTGGCCGCCTCCACCGCCTGCGCAAAACGGCGGTATTGCGCCAGCGTGGCCTCGCCCACACCGTGCACGGGCAGCAGGCCTTCCTGCCACTCGCCATCGAAAAACAGGCGCTCCTGAGGGCTGTGGCACAGGTGGCGTTCGTCGTACTGCCAGCGGCCTGCCACGCGCTGTCGCAGGCCCAGTTCTTCCAGCAAGTCCTGCACCTCGCGCGCACCGTCGCCCGGCACGGGCAAGTAGTGTGCGCCCAGCGGGCAGGGGATGCCCGCCACATGGCCACCCCGGCTGTTGCCGCCAGCGGCATCTTCCAGCTCCAGCAGCGCAAAGTCCTCCACACCCGCCAGTCGCAACGACCGCGCTGCCGCCAGCCCCGCCACGCCGCCGCCAGCGATGACCACCTGCGCGCGCCGCACCATGCTGGGAGCAGGCAAGGTGCCGGTTTTCAGCATGTCGCGCAGCGCATGGCCGCGCTGCATGTCGATGCCCGCAAAACCCCCTTGGAGCACTGGCGGCGGTGCATCACAACCCGACAGTGCCGCACTGCCAGCCAGCGCGCCAGCAGCCTGCAACAACTGGCGGCGCGAGAGGCCTGCCGCGGAAGCACCCGAGGGGTGCGGCTGGCGCTGGGCGGATGAGAACGGTCGTGAAGGCATGGTCGCCTACTCTAAGCGAAGCCCTGCAGCAGACTGGCGGTGTGCGGTGGCGTTCGGAAGCGTGCAGCGGCGGGCAGGGCTGGCTGAACAACGCGCCCAAGGTGCATGGCACACCGCGCACCACACACCGCAAGCGCACGGTGACGAGGTGACGCCAGGACGCTGATGCTGGAGCAATCCGCTGCGTGGGCTGCGCCTGTTCAATCGGGCCAGCGGTTCTTGAGTTCCAGCAGCTTCGGCAGTTGCGCGATGAAGGTTTCGACCATGGTGGGGTCGAAGTGCCGGCCAGCCTGCTCGCGCAGGTGCGCCACCGTGTCTTCAATGGGCCAGGGGTCCTTGTACGGGCGGCGCGCGGTGAGCGCGTCGAACACATCGGCCAACGCCACGATGCGCGCCTCGGCCGGAATGGCCTCGCCCACCAGCCCTTGGGGGTAGCCGCTGCCGTCCCACTTCTCGTGGTGGAACAGGGCCACCGAGCGCGCCAGGCGCAGCACGCCGGATGGGTGCTCGCCGATGATCTCGGCCCCGATCTCGGGGTGCCGGCGCATCACGTCCCACTCCTCGGGCGTGAGCTTGCCGGGCTTGCGCAGGATGGCATCGGGGATGCCAATCTTGCCCACGTCGTGCATGGGCGCGGCGTTGAGCAGGTCGTCCGCCCACTGCACCGAATAGCCCAGCGCCAGCGCCAGCACTTGCGCAAAGTGGCTCATGCGGATGACGTGCATGCCGGTTTCGTTGTCCTTGAACTCGGCCGCGCGGCCCAGGCGCTGCACGATCTGCAGGCGGGTTTCGCGCAGTTCGTCCATGCGCACCAGCGACAGGTGCGTGCGCACGCGGGCGCGCACCACGGGGGCGCTGATGGGCTTGGTGATGTAGTCCACCGCGCCCGCGTCGAAGCCGCGCGTTTCCTCCGCAGCGTCGGTGAGGGCGGTGACGAAGATCACAGGGATGCCCGCCGTCTCGCGGTGGGCCTTGAGCGCCGCGCACACGGCGTAGCCGTCCATGCCGGGCATCATCA
>JBCNOJ010000092.1:0-12734 GCA_039593925.1 Acidovorax sp. | reverse complement strand
TGGGCCCCCATGGCCAGGTGCGCCAGGCCAGCCGCGCCACGGTGGACTTCATGACCGCCGACCACCTGGGCGCCATCCCCAGGGCGGGCGACCTCCTGCCCCCAGGCTACGGCTTTGGCATGGGTGTGGCCGTGCGCACCGCTGCGGGCATGGCCACCAGCCCCGCATCGGCCGGCACCTACAGCTGGAGTGGCCTGGGCGGCACCTTCTTTTTCGTGGACCCGGCGGAAGACCTGTTCGCCATCTTGCTCACGCAGGCGCCCGGCCAGCTGCGCTACCTGTGTGAGCTGTACCCGGCGCTGGTGTACGCGGCACTTTGACGAACACGGACGCCGGGTCCATCCCCACCATCCCCACGTTCGGGCAGAACCCGCCAAAGCCCCGCGCAGCGCTTCGACAGGATCAGCGTGAAAGGCCTGCGTGCTTTGCACGCGACGGGTATGGCGATCCCCTTGGACCCACGTTTCCCATCTGCATCTGCCATGTGAGGGCGCCCATAGGCCTTGGGCTCCCCGCAGGCTGCGGCTTACACTCTGCTCCCAGCCACGGAGAGCGATACAGCCCCCAGCGGTACGCAGCCCGTCAACCCGCTTTCTTTTTCTCTACCTATGCAGATTCGCTGCGCACTGGTCGGCATGCCCGGCTCGGGCAAATCCACCATTGGCCGCCAACTGGCCCATCGGGCCGGGGTGCCGCTCATTGATCTGGACCACCGGCTGGAGCAAACCATCGGCACCAGCATCCGCAGCTATTTTGAGGCCGAGGGCGAGGCGAGCTTTCGCGACCTGGAAGCCCAGGTGCTGGCGGAAGTGACCCAACTGCCCGGCGGCATGGTCCTGTCTACCGGCGGCGGCGCCGTGCTGCGCCCCGAGAACCGCGCGGTACTGCGGGAGTTTGGCAACGTGGTGTACCTGCGCGCGTCGCCGGAAGAAATCCACCGCCGCGTCAAACACGACCGCACCCGTCCACTGCTGCAAGTGGGCGACCCCATGGAAAAACTGCGCGAGCTTTACGCCGTGCGCGACCCCCTGTACCGTGAGACTGCGCACTTCGTGATCGAGACGGGGCGGCCGACGGTGAGCACGCTGGTCAACATGGTCATGATGCAGTTGGAGATGGCGGCGGGGTAGGGACAGTCTTGCTTCAAGCGCAGGACGCATGTGGTGGCAGGATTTGCGAATGGGGCAGTCGGCCCTGGGCTGACATTGACTTCATGGGGTGAACCGATGGGATGGATCTGGATCGGCCTTGGTGCCGTATTGCTCTGGATAGGGTGGGATGCCATCAGCACGCTCAAGACAAAGCGCCTTTCGAGCCGTGAGTTGGCGGAGCGGGTTTATGGTGCCGGGGCTCCCGAACTGCCTGAGCACCTCGAGCTTCGCGTAAGAACAAGCTGGCTCATTCAAGGCTCTTCGCTTGCATCACTGGTGGGGATTGTCTTTTGCGCTTGCGGATTTGCTTTTATCGTCGGTGGCATCGCGCTTATCTTGGAGTAGTTCGTCGAGCACCCATGTCCGCTTCGAACCCGCCTCGTCATTGACGGCGCCACCCAAACACACGCACATTCGCTTTGCGCAAGCCGCTCAAACAGCATCTCTTCCCTGTACCGCGCAAACCAAGCACCTCGTCGCAATGTTGGAGACCCTCACCATGCCCAGTAAAAACACCATCTGCCTCTGGTTCAACGGCACCGCCCTGGAGGCCGCCACGTTTTACGCGGCCACCTTCCCCGACAGCGCGGTGGGCCGCGTGATGCATGCACCGGGCGACTACCCTGCTGGCCAGCAGGGCGACGTGCTGACGGTGGAGTTCACCGTGATGGGCATCCCGTGCCTGGGGCTCAACGGCGGCCCTGCATTCGCGCACAGCGAGGCGTTTTCCTTTCAGGTGGCGACGGACGACCAGGCCGAGACGGACCGGCTGTGGAATGCCATCGTTGACAACGGTGGCCAGGAGAGCGCGTGCGGCTGGTGCAAGGACCGGTGGGGGCTGTCTTGGCAGATCACGCCACGGGTGCTGACGGAGGCCATCAACGACCCGGACCGCGCAGCGGCCAAGCGGGCGTTTGACGCGATGATGCAGATGCGCAAGATTGACGTGGCCGCGATTGAGGCGGCCTGGCGCGGGTGATTGCGGCCGGGCTGGTTCAAGTCGTTGCGCTCAAATTTTTAGCCAAAATGGCCTCTAGCGCTTACGTAGCAAGCGCCAATAGCTATTGATTTAATAGCAATTTCTGACGGTGCCACCCTCAGCCGCAAGGCCTGCGGTCAGGCAGGCGTTGCGCTCTCAAACATTCAGACGCGGTGGCCGGCAGCCACAGAAACGCCCGATCAGGATTTCGTCTTCTCACGCAGTACCGCATTGATCTCAGCACCGTAGATCAGCGTGCTCGCGCTGATGTACAGAAACACGAGTGTGGCGACCACCCCGGCAAAGCTGCCATAAATCAGAGCCAGCTTGCCGGCCGTGCGCAGCGTGTACGACAGGGTGGCTGCAGCAGCCACCCATAGGGCGGCGCCCACCAGCGCGCCGGGCAGCACGGTGCGGACACGCTGGGGGATGTCGGGCAGCCAGCCATACAGCAGCGCATAGAGCACCACCAGCGTGAGGTAGGCGGCCCCATACCGCACACTGTCGTAGAGCCAGATCACGTCGGCACCATCAGCGGCCACGTTGGTCACCACAAAGTGCCAGACGCGCGGCATGACGATCACGGAGCTGAAGATCAGCAGCATGCCGGAGCCGACCACCACGGTGAACACCGTGGATTTGATGCGCGCCTTCCAGAACGGCAAGCCCCTGTCGATGCCGTACGACCGGTTGAGCGCCGAACGCACCGCCTGCATGCCCGAGGACCCGGTCCACAGCGTGATGGCCAACCCCACCGTCACCAGCGCCTGGTTGCGCTGGGCCAGCACCTGCTGCATCACGGGTTGCATCGCATCGCGCACCAAGGGCGGCGCGTAGCCCAGCACCCTTTCGGCCAGGGCGGCCGCTTCGCCGGGCTGGCCGATGAAGCCCGCCGCCGCCGACAAAAGAAGCAGCAGCGGGAACATGGCCAACACGGCCGAGAACGCCAGGCTGCCCGCCTGGTTTGCGCTCTGGTGCAAGACGTAGTTGCGCACTGCCACAACGAGTACGCCCACCACCGGAAGCTGGGTGATGGTGCGGCCCAGGCGCCGCAGGCCCTGCATCATGGGTGCAGGCGCCCTTCCACCGAGTCGTCCAGCGTCTTGCCGATGGCAGCGCCGATCACCATTTTGGTGGCGGCCACCAGGCTGCCGTGCTTGGTGTCCCAGTAGTAGCCCGACACCGGAGCCACCTCGATCACCGTGATGCGCGGGTCCTCCTTGCCTTCGGTGAACCAGGTTTTCATGATGGGGTCCCACAGCGTGTCGATGAGCGCCCGGTCGCGGTGGATGCTGGCCATGCCGTCCAGCACCATAAAACCCGAATGCTTGGAAGCCTGCATGAAGATGCGCACCTTGGGGTCGGCCTCGATCTCGCGGTTCTTGTGGCTGTCGGACGCGCTCAAGAACCACAGGTGGCCCGCCTCATCCACCTTCTCGACCCCCATGGGGCGCGTGCCACGCGTTTCGCTGTGGGGCGCGTTGGTGCAAAAGAAACAGGACTGCGCATCCTCGGCCATTTCCCGGATCCGCTCTATGGCATCGGGGCCGCTCAGGTGCTTGTGTGTGTCTTCAGGCTGGTTGTGGTTGATAGAGTCCATGGCGCGATCTCCGGTGGCGGCTTGCAAGAGAAAGCCTGATTGGGCCCAAAGCACGTGGTTCGGGCTGTAGGAGCCCGGGCATTGAACTTGCCCTCCCCGCGCGGTTTCGGTGCTGGCCCTGGCATGGGTGATGGCTGCCACGCACCTACAGGCCATTGCGCTCATGCACGCAAGTCAAGTTGCCCTTTAAGCTTACCCACCAATCGCCAGCAGCTATCTATTTGATAGTACGCCTTGTCTTCCCCGCTGCACCACCGGCGCATGTTGCGCCATCAGCCCCGCCACCCAGTCCATAAACACCCGCACCTTGGCACTCACGTGGCGGTTGGGTGGGTATGCCACGTACAGGGGCATGGGGTCCATCGTCCAGTCTTCAAACAGGGGCACCAGGTCGCCGCTGGCCTGGTGGGCTTGCGCCATGTAGTTGGGCAGCCAGAGCAGGCCCATACCGGCCAGACCTGCGGCCAGGTAGGCGTTGCCGTCGTCCAGCGCGCAGACGTAGCGGCCTTGAATGTGCACGCTCTCAGTGCCACGGCGCATGGCATAAGGCAGAGGGCGGCCGGTGCGGGCCCACAAGAATCCGACGGTGCGGTGGTGGGTGTTGGGGTCGTCCAGTTCCTCAGGGTGCGCGGGCGTGCCAGCGCGCTGCAGGTAGCTGGGGGCGGCAAACACGCGCAGGGGCAGGTCGCCCACATGGCGTGCGATGAGTGACGGGTCGGTGATGGTGCCGCCGCGCACCACGCAGTCCACGTTGTCGCCCACCATGTCCACGCGCCGGTCGCTGACGCCCATGTCGAGTTGGATGTCAGGGTACTGCGCGTGGAATGCGGGCAGCGCGGGGATGAGGATAAACCGGGCCAGAGGGCTGGGCACGTCCACCCGCAGGCGGCCGCGGGGGGCGGCGGATGCCGCTGAGAGGCTGGTTTCAGCGTCGTCCATATCGGCCAGAAGGCGCACCACACGCTCGTAGTACGCAGCGCCGTCGGCAGTGACTTTCACCGTGCGCGTGGTGCGGTGGAGCAGCTTCACGCGCAGGCGGGCTTCGAGCTGCTGCACCAACTGCGTGACCGTGGTGCGGCTCAGGTGCAGGGTGAGGGCGGCCTTGGTGAAGCTGCCGGACTCCACCACGCGGGCGAAAGCCTGCATTGCGTCAAAACGGTCCATGGCGGGCCTTGTGGTTGTGGTGGTTCTTGGATTGTTTGGATTCTAAGAACAGTGGTGCGCACAGTTGCCTGTTTATCCGCCCGGCGCGCGCTTCTACAGTGCGTTCATCGTCAACCACGGAGCGATTTGCTCACACCACCCAAGGAGTTCTCCCATGCCCCAACGCGATGTTGTTTTCCCGGCCGGTCGCCAGGCGCTGTATGAGCGCAACCGCTATTCGCCCGCCGTGCGGTCCAACGGTTTTCTGTTTGTGTCGGGCCAAGTGGGCAGCCGCGAAGATGGCTCACCCGAACCGGACCTGGCGGCGCAGGTGCGGCTCGCATTCACCAACCTGAATGCGGTGCTGCAGGCGGCGGGGTGCACATTTGACGACGTGGTGGATGTGACGATGTTTGTGGTCAACCCCGAGGCGAACTTCGCAACCGTCTGGGACGTCGTGCCCGAGTTCTGGGGCGAGGCGCCCTACCCCACGCTGACAGGTATCGGCGTGACCTGGTTGTATGGGTTTCAGTTCGAGATCAAGGTGATTGCGAAGCTGCCGGAGAGCGCTGTTTGACGGCCGATTTTTGAATCAAATAGGCCGCTAGCGCTTATTGATCAAGCGCTAGAAGCTATCCAATTCATAGCATCACAGATTCGGCGCCAGCAGCCGCTCCAGCACCTTCTCGTCCATGCCCCGGCGCTGGGCCATGTCGTGCAGCTGGTCTTCACCAATCTTGCCGACGTTGAAGTACACCGCGTCGGGGTGGCCGATGTAGAAGCCGCTCACGCTGGCCGCAGGGGTCATGGCCAGGCTTTCGGTCAGGCCCATGCCGATCTCTTCGGCGTTCAGCACGCGGAACAGGTCTGTCTTGGCGCTGTGGTCCGGGCAGGCGGGGTAGCCGGGCGCGGGACGGATGCCGCGGTACTTCTCGGCAATCATCTCGTCGTTGCTCAACTGCTCGCCCGCCGCATACCCCCACAGGTCGGTGCGCACGCGGTGGTGCAGGCATTCGGCAAAGGCTTCGGCCAGGCGGTCGGCCAGGCTCTTGAATATGATGGCGGAGTAATCGTCCAGCGCGTCGATGAAGGCCTTTTCCTTCTTCTCCACACCCAGCCCGGCGGTGACGGCAAACAGGCCCGCGTAGTCGGCAATGCCACTCTCCTTGGGCGCCACAAAGTCGGCCAGGCAGCGGCTGGGGCGGGTCACGCCGTCGATGGTGTGCTTTTCGGCCTGCTGGCGCAGGCCATACCAGGTCATGGCCACCTCGGTGCGGGTGTCGTCGGTGTAGAACTCGATGTCGTCGCCCACGCTGTTGGCGGGCAGCAGCGCCATCACGCCGCTGGCGGTGAGCCACCGGCCTTCGATGATCTTTTTCAGCATGGCCTGGCCGTCGGCAAACACGCGCGTGGCTTCCACGCCCACGATCTCGTCCGTGAGGATCGCGGGGTACGGGCCGGCCAGGTCCCAGGTCTGGAAGAACGGGCCCCAGTCGATGTAATTGGCCAGCTCGGCCAGGTCGAAGTTCTTGAACACGCGGCGGCCCAGCGCGCGGGGTACGGCGCTCCGGTAGCCCGACCAGTCGATCGGCGTCTTGTTGGCGCGGACCTTGGCCAGGGGCCACAGGGGCGTGGCCTTTTTGTTGGCGTGCTGGATGCGCACTTTTTCGTAGTCGGCGTTCAGCTCATCCACATAGCTCTGCACGCCGTCGCCCAGCAGGCTTTGCGCCACGCTCACGCTGCGCGAGGCGTCGGGCACGTAGACCACGGGGCCTTCGTAATGCGGCGCGATCTTGACGGCGGTGTGCACGCGGCTGGTGGTGGCGCCGCCAATCAGCAGCGGGATCTTCTTGATGCGGAAGTGCTCGTCCTTCTGCATCTCGCCGGCCACGTACTGCATTTCTTCGAGGCTGGGGGTGATGAGGCCCGACAGGCCCACGATGTCCGCCCCCTCGACCTTGGCCTTGGCCAGGATCTCGTGGCAGGGCACCATCACGCCCATGTTCACCACCTCGAAGTTGTTGCACTGGAGCACGACGGTGACGATGTTCTTGCCGATGTCGTGCACGTCGCCCTTGACCGTGGCGATCACGATCTTGCCCTTGCTGCGCACGTCGCGCCCGGCCAGTTCGTCCTGGCGCTTTTCTTCCTCGATGTAGGGAATCAGGTGGGCCACGGCCTGCTTCATCACGCGCGCGCTTTTCACCACCTGCGGCAGGAACATCTTGCCCGCGCCAAACAGGTCGCCCACCACGTTCATGCCGTCCATGAGCGGGCCTTCGATCACGTGCAGCGGGCGGCCGCCCTTGGCCAGGATCTCGCGGTAGGCCTCTTCGGTGTCTTCGGTGATGAAGTCGGTGATGCCATGCACCAGCGCGTGCGAAAGGCGCTCGCCCACGGTCTTGGGGTGCTCGAGCGTGCCGCGCCATTCGAGCTTCTTGCTCTCGTCCTTGGCGCCGCTCTTGGCGGTTTCGGCAATCTCGACCAGGCGCTCGCCAGCGTCGGGACGGCGGTTGAGCACCACGTCCTCCACGCGCTCGCGCAGCGTGGGCTCCAGGTCGTCGTACACGCCCACCATGCCCGCGTTGACGATGCCCATGTCCATGCCGGCCTTGATGGCGTGGTACAAAAACACGGTGTGGATCGCCTCGCGCACCGGGTCGTTGCCACGGAAGCTGAAAGACACGTTGGACACACCACCCGAGACCTTGGCGCCCGGCAGGTTCTGCTTGATCCAGCGCGTGGCTTCGATGAAATCGACCGCGTAGTTGTTGTGCTCTTCAATGCCGGTGGCCACGGCAAAGATGTTGGGGTCGAAGATGATGTCTTCGGGCGGGAAGCCCACCTCATCCACCAGCACGCGGTAGGCGCGCTCGCAGATCTCGATCTTGCGAGCGTAGGTGTCGGCCTGGCCCACCTCGTCAAACGCCATCACCACGGCGGCAGCGCCGTAGCGCTTGACCAGCCGCGCCTCGTGCTTGAACTTCTCCACGCCCTCTTTCATGCTGATGGAGTTGACGATGCCCTTGCCCTGGATGCAGCGCAGGCCGGCCTCGATCACGTCCCACTTGGAGCTGTCCACCATGATCGGCACACGCGCGATGTCGGGCTCAGACGCGATGAGCTGCAGAAACCGCACCATGGCGGCCTTGCTGTCGAGCATGGCCTCGTCCATGTTGATGTCGATGACCTGCGCGCCGTTCTCCACCTGCTGGCGCGCCACGGCCAGGGCCTCTTCGTACTGGCCGTTCAAAATCATGCGCGCGAACGCTTTGGAGCCAGTGACGTTGGTGCGCTCGCCGATGTTGACGAACAGTGTGCCCTCGCCAATCAACACGGGCTCAAGGCCCGAGAGCTTCATGGGAGGCAGGGAAACAGCAGACATAAAAACTCACCTGTGCAGGGGCAGCGAAAAAACAGGTGAGCGTCGTTGCGGTGGGGCTGGGCCAGCGCCTGTCCAGGGACTGGTGCCAGGTCGTGTCAGTTGTTCTGTGCCCAAGCCTGACGGCCCCGTCGTGGTGAAGGGTCCGCTGCAACGCTCCTTGGGCAAGCGGCGGATTTTACCGGGTCATGCGGGCGGATGGCCTGGTCATTTCAGCGCACCGGCAGAAACTGCAGGAAGGTTCCGCCGACGATGCCTTGCACGTAGCTGATGGCGGCGCGGCGGTATTTTTCAGTGGTGAAGGCGGCCAACAGGTCCAGCCGCGCAATGATCTTGCCGAACTCGCGCTCGAAGCTCAGGTTGCGGCCTTGCGGGCCCATTTCATCGGCCAGCAGCAGCGGCTGGCCCTGCGCATTGCGGCGCTGCGCGAGCAGCCACACAGCGGTTTCGACATTGCGCGCGGCGTTGTAAAGGTGCTGGGCGTCCACGCCGTCGAGCAAAAAGAACTCCGTCTTGCCGCCATGGGCCGTGATGATCATGTCGGCCGTGGCGTAGATGAAGGCCGCTACGCGGTCGCCGGCGAACTCGGGCGCCAGTGCCAGGGCCATCGCGGCGATGTCGCGGCGGCCCTGCAGCGCCGGCCAGGGCTGGCGCTGGGGGATGATCGCGGCGCGCAGCTGCTCCAGGGCCTGATCGCGGCTGGCCGCACCGCCCTTGCGCCATTCGGCGGGGTTGCGGCGGTAGAGCTTGTCGGCCAGGCGCAGCAGGCCCTCCAGGTTCTCTTGCATGGCCAGCGTGGCGATGCGGTTGGCATCCGACTGGGCCAGTTCAGCGGCTGCGGTGGGTGCACCGCGCACCTCGCCGCGATGCGTGGAGGCGTCGCCGGCGCAGCCGCCAATGAGCAGACTTGCAAGCATCAGCCACAGCATCTGGGCCACTTGGCGCTGCGGCGCCATCAGCGCCTCTAGCGCCACTAGCGCGCGCGGTACAAAGTCACAGTGGCGAAAGAAAAGAAATGGCCCACACATGGTGGGCCATTATCTGCAGCCGAATGCGGCGCCCAAAGACGGCCCGCGACCTGTTCACATTGTTTGACGAAGCGCAGTTCAGGCAGCCGCGGGCTGGCTGGAAGCCATGGCCGACGCAGGCAGGCCAAACAGAGCGTCGAACACCCAGTTGAAGACAAAGGTGTAGCAAAGGAAGAACACGATGAGCCCCAGGTCCATCACAAAGGCTTGCCACAGGCTCACCTCAAACCACCAGGCAAACAGCGGGACCAGCGTGAACACCAGGCCACCCTCGAAGCCGATGGCGTGCGCCACCCGCCGTGCCGTGCTGCGCCCGCGCACCGCTTGCCGCGATTCCCAGCGCTCGAAGGCCCAGTTGAAGACGATGTTCCAGACGATGGCGATGACCGAAGCGGCCACCGCCACCACACTGGAGTGGCCTGCGCCCTGGCCCGTGAGCAACGCCAGGCCCACGGTGGCGGCACCGATGGCGATGAGTTCGTAAAGGGAAACGTAAATGACGCGGCGCTTGATGCCCTGCAAGCCGAAGAGGGTGGGTTTCTTGTCCATGGCGCGTACTTTATATTCGCCACACTGACACATAAAGTCAGCTTATTTCAGATTTACTGATAGATAGGCGCGCCCCATGGCATTCAATTCCGATAGCGTGCAGGTGTTCCTGACGGTGCTGGACCAGGGCTCGTTCTCTGCCGCAGCCCGCGCGCTGTCGCGCGTGCCCTCGGCCGTCAGCATGACGATTGCGCACCTGGAGGCCGAGCTGGATGTGCAGCTGTTTGACCGCAGCGGGCGCGAGCCCCGCCCCACGGCGGCCGCCCGCGCACTGGAGCCGCAGGCGCGGCTGCTGGCGGGGCAGCTGCAGCAGCTCAACGCCCAGGCTCTGGCGCTAACGCAGGGGCTGGAGGAGCGGCTGACGCTGGCCATCGCCCCCGAGCTGCTGGCCGCGCGCTGGACGGGCCCGCTGGCCGCCCTGGCGCACGAGTACCCGCTGCTGCAGGTCGAGGTGCTGACCGCCCCACAGGTGGATGCGCTGGCGCTGCTGCACAGCGGCCGGGCGCAGCTCGCGCTGGTGTTCGAGCGGCCCAGCATCGACGGCCGCGAGGGCTTTCAGGAAGTAGGCACCGAAACGCTGGTGGCCGTGATCGCGCCCGAACACCCGGTGCTGGCTGGCGCGCGCGCCGCCGCACAGGCCCGGGGCGAGCATGCCGACGCCGCCCAATTGCGCGAGGAGCACCTGACCACCACGCGCCAGATCGTGGTGGCCAGCCGCGACCTCAGGCAGACCGACCCACGCTTTGTGTTTGCCCGCCACCACTGGCGCACCGACAACCACCTCGCCGCGCTGGGCCTTATCGAGGCGGGCCTGGGCTGGGGCTGGCAACCGCGCGCCCTGGTGCAGCCGCGCATCGACGCGGGCACGCTGGTGGAAATGCCGTTTGAAAACCTGAGCAACGGCACGGCGCTGTGGGTGGATGTGGTGTGGTCCAAAGAGCGACCGCTGGGCCTGGGGGCGGCACGTTTCGTCAGCCTGATGCGCGATACCTCGCCTTAGGGTGCGCCCGCAGCGCCGTACAGAGATGACGCGGGTACGCAGGCCCCTTCACCCTGAAAATATCAGCCAAAAGTGCCCTTAGCGCTTATTGGCAAAGCGCTAGCAGCTATCAAAACAGTAGTTATCTACTCATCTACCGGGGTTGGCGGCAAGTGTGTATTCCCTGCGCTCGCCGTCCTCCGGTACCCACACACGGTGGGCCCAGCCTTCGGCTGCGGCCAATTCGCGCACGGTGGCACGGGGTGTGGGGCAGTGGTCCAGCGCCTCCAGGTGGTTGATCACCAGCGCACCGCGCGTGAGCTGCGCAGCCAGGCCCATGTCGGCCGCGTCCATGAGGATTTCCGCCCCCAGGTCAAAGCGGGCGCCGCCAGCGGGCAGCACCGCCACGCCGGGCTGAAGCCGCGCCAGCGCATCGCTCACCGCCGGTGTCAGCAGCGTGTCGCCCGCGATGTAGACGCTGGGCTCGCCAGGCAGCTCCAGCAGGTAGCCATGGCCGTGCTCCATCAGGCGCCCGACCCAGCCCGTGCCGTGCACGCACGGAATGGGCGTGACATGGCCGCCCAGACCAAATGGCTGGCGCTGTGGCCCATCCAGCGGCCGCACCGCCAGGCCCCGCTGCGCGAGGTAAGCCGCATCGCCCGGCATGCAGAACACGGGAATCCGGCGGTCTCGCAGAAAGCGTTTGCCTGCACGGTCCAAGTGGTCGAAATGGCCGCGCTGACAGTGCGTGATGAGCGCATGCGTCACGCGCTGCAGCACGGCCTCAGCGTCTGCCGGCAGATCGACGATGGGGTTGCGTTGGCGCGCTCCGCCCAAATAGCGCAGCGCTGGCAGGCTCCCGCGTGGCGCGAGCATGGGGTCTACCAAAAGGCCGATGGCTTGGCCTGCCGCGGTGAATTCCAGAACACAGGTGGCGTTGCGCAGGTGGGTGATGTGCATGGTGACGGTGAGGAATAGGTAAAAGTGGCGGTAAGCCCTGGCATTGTTGAAAACCGGGCTTGTCACGAAAATGGCAGGCCTCGCCAATTTCTTGCCTTTTTCTGCCAGCCATGCCAACACCCCGCTTTGCCCCATCCGCACCACCGCTGCGCCTGGGCCTGCTGCTGTACCCGGGCTGCATGCCCGCTGGATTGTTTGCTGCGGCCGACCTGGCGCGCGCCGCCAACCTGCGCGTGCAGGCACGTCTTTTTGACACCTGCTGGGTGGCCGCCGACACGCAACCCGTAGGCACTTGGCAGGGCCCAGAGCTGGCTCCAGCGCTTGCCCTCGCGCAGGCGGATGTCGACGTGGTGCTGGTGCCGGGGCTGTGGATGTCATCGGCCGATGACGTGCTCGCCCCGCTGCGGCCCCTGACGGCCACCGTGCAGGCGCTGCGCGCCCTGCCCCGCCGAACGCAGGTGTGGAGCTACTGCGCTGGCGTGCTGCTGGCCTCGGCCAGCGGGCGCCTGCGCGGGCAGCCCGCTACCGCCACGTGGTGGCTGCGCAGCGCGCTGGCGCAGCACTACCCGGCGGTGGACTGGCGGTTTGATGAGCCCATCGTGGCAGGCCCCACCGCAGTGACTGCGGCAGGCGCCAACGGCCATCTGCCGTTGATGCTGCGTGCCCTGGCTGAGCGCCTGCCGCCGCAGGCCTTGCAAGACCTGCAGGACTTGCTGATGCTGCCGCGCCCACGCAGCGTGCACCCCGCGCTGGCCGGGCCCGACCTGATGGCCCTGGCCGACCCCGAACTGCGCCGCGCATTGCTGTGGGTGCAGCGCAGCCCTGCCACGGCGCTGCGGCTGCCAGCTCTGGCCGATGCGCTGGGTGTGTCGCAGCGCACCCTGGCGCGGCGCGTGCAGGCGCACACCGGCCAACCCGCCGCGCGATGGATGCGGCACATCAAGCTGCGGCAGGTGGCCGATG
>JBCNOJ010000091.1:0-12753 GCA_039593925.1 Acidovorax sp. | reverse complement strand
CCAAGGCACAAGCTGTTGATTTGCAAGAAACTTTTGCTGACATGGCGCCAGCAGTGTCCAATTATCGAACAATCAAAATGTCTAAATTTCAGACATTTGCCTGAAATTTATTCAGGGTTTTCCAGACGCCCGTAGAGCGTGGCGCGCGATATGCCCAACTGCCGCGCGGTGGCCAGCTTGTTCCCGCCATGGGCTTTCATGGCGGCAGCAATGGCGCGGCGCTCCAGCTCGGCCACCTGCTCTGCCAGGGGGCGCAGGTAGCGGCTTTCATCGTCCGTGTCGGCAGCAGGGCCTGGGTCTTGCACGGGTGCCGGCGCGGCGGGCTCCACCCCGGCTTCGCGCAGGATGCGTTCAAGCTGCGCCGCGTCGATGGACTGCGAGTCGCTGCGCATCACCGCCTGCTCCAGCACGTTGCGCAGTTCGCGGATGTTCCCGCGCCAGGGCTGGCCGGCCAGCAGGGCCATAGCGTCGGGCAGCAGCTCGGGCGGGGCGGTGCCGTTGCGCAGCGCCAAATCTTCGCCCAGGGATTCGACCAGTGCTGGAATATCGGTGCGGCGCGCACGCAACGGGGGTACGCGCACGGGCAGCACATGCAGGCGGTAGAAAAGGTCTTCCCGAAACTTGCCTTCCCGCACCAGCGCAGCCAGGTCGCGTGACGTAGCGGCGAGGATGCGCACGTTGAAGGGCACCAGCTTGTTGCTGCCCAGCGGCTCGATCTCACCCTCTTGCAAGGCGCGCAGCAGCTTGGCCTGCAGGCTTTGCGGCATGTCGCCGATTTCATCGAGGAACAGCGTGCCGCCGTCGGCCAGCTTGAACTTGCCGTCGCGCCCGCGCCGGTCAGCCCCGGTGTAGGCGCCGGGCGCCACGCCGAAGAACTCGGCTTCGAGCAGCGTGTCCGGCACGGCGGCGATGTTCACGCTGACGAAGGGGCCACTGGCACGGCTGGACGCTGCGTGGATCGCATGGGCCAGAAGCTCCTTGCCGGTACCCGTCTCGCCCAGCAGCAGCACCGGGCTGCTCGACTGCGCCGCACGCCGCGCCTGGCGCTTGACCTCGGCCGCCGCAGGGCTGGAGCCGATGAAGCTGGCAAAGGTGTACTTGGCGCGTCGCTCGCCATCGCCCGACACGGCCAGCGAACGGCTGCGCTGGCTGGCCAGCTCGCGCCGTGCGTCGTCCAGGTCGCGCTGCAGCAGCGCGAACTTGCTGATGAGCGGCTGCAGCGTGGTTTCCGGGTGGTCGAACAGCACGATGCCGATGGCGCCAATCACACGGTCGGCGTCGTCGCGCAAGGGAATGCGGCTGACCACGAAGGTGCCAGCCTTGTTGGTGAGCAGGTCGATCAGCACGGGCTGGCCGGTTTCGAGCACACGGCGCATCTGGGTGTTGGGGATCACCTCTTCCACTGTGCGGCCCACGAACTGGTCCAGCGATGAGAAACCCAGGTCGGGCAGGAAACGCTGATAACCCTCGTTCACCCAGACGATGCGCCCGCTGCGGTCCACCAGGAACATGCCCTGGCTGACGCTGGAAAAAAGCTGGAACATGGAGCGCGCCGCCAGTTCCAGAATGCCCTGGGCATCCAGCGGCAGTGCGGGGGCGTCGTCGGTGTTCAGGGGCATCTGTCGATGGTAGCGCGGCGGTGCGGCCACCCTGCTCTGGCCCGGTGACAGTGCTGGGCCTTTTTGAGCGCAGCGAATTGCTACCCTATTTGTAGCTATCAGCGCTTTACCAATAAGCGCTGGATGGCATTTTTATGCATATTTTTGATCGATGGATCGTTTGGCACTACCACCACGGGGTGCGATGTGGGCAGCGGCTGCGTTTGCGTCTGCGGCGCGGCCAGTGGTTGGTCGACCAGGATGCAGGCGGTGCCCGTTCGGCGGCAGTGGTCCTGCACGCGCCAGTATTGGTCGTGGCTGATGCAACCGGTCTGGCAGATGACCCAGTCTGCGGCCGCCACACTGACAGCCAGCGCAGCATCGGTAGCCACCTCTTTTTGCATCGGGCTGATTGGGGCTGGCGCCAAGGGTCGGTGGGGTGCGGCGGCTGCCATCTTCCAGCGCAGGCACTCGCGCGACAAGGCAGTGATGCGCTCCGCCAGCAGGGTGATGTGCCGCGCCATGGATCTGCGCCGCTGCAGGCCGGGCTGCTCGGCGTGCAATTGCTCCAGCTCCTGCCGCGCCCATGCCAGGCGGGTATCACGGATCACCACCGCAGCGCGCAGCCGCACCACCTCGGCCGACAGCGCATCCAACTGCGCTGCCTGGGACGCCATCGCGGCACTGCAGCGCTTCTGTGCCTCGCCCAACTGGCGGCACAAAGCCAGGAACTCTTGTGGAAGTGAATGCATGCACCACCTTGCAAATAAGAACTATTCGCATTTTATGGTACAATTCGCACCTGTTGAGCAAGCCTCTTGGTGGGAGGAAGACACCGGAAGCCATCACTTCCGGCGTCTGGTTTGCAACAACATTCAACCATGTGAACGCAAAAGAAAACCGCGCCCTTGAGCGCGGTTTTTTTATGGCCACGTCCGACCAAAGAGGTGCCGTTGCGGCCCGTCAGCAACTGCTACAGCGCTGCCTTGCGTGCTGCCATGCGGCGCAGCACGCGCGGCACAACCAGCACTAGTGCCACGATTACCACCAGCGTCAGCGACATGGGCCGCTGCAGGAAAATCCACCAGCTGCCCTCGCCCAACGCCACGGCGTTGCGCATTTGCGCCTCGGCCAGCGGGCCCAGGATCATGCCCACCACCACCGGCGCGGTCGGAAAGTCGAACCGGCGCATCACCACACCCAGGATGCCGATGGCATACAGCAGGAACAGGTCGAACGCGCTCTGCCGCATGCCATAGGCACCCACGGTGGCGAAGATCAGGATGCCCGCATACAGCTGCGGACGCGGCACCTTCAGCAGCTTGACCCACAGGCCCACCATGGGCAGGTTCAGCACCAGCAGCATCACGTTGCCGATGTACAGCGATGCAATCAGCGCCCACACCAACCCCGCCGACGAGCTGAACAATTGCGGGCCGGGGTTGATACCGTAGTTCTGGAACGCGCCCAACAGCACGGCCGTGGTGTTGCTGGTGGGAATGCCCAGCGTGAGCAGCGGGATCAGCGCCGCCGTCACCGTGGCGTTGTTGGCAGCCTCGGGGCCCGCTACGCCTTCGATGGCGCCCTTGCCGCCGAACTCGGCCTTGTCTTCGCCCTTGGCCAGCTTCTTCTCGGCGGCGTAGCTCAGAAAAGTAGGTATCTCGGTGCCACCGGCAGGAATGCAGCCGAATGGCGTGCCGATGGCCGTACCGCGCAGCCATGCGGGCCAAGAGCGCTTCCAGTCGCGCGCCGTCATGTGCACGCGGCTCATCTTGTTCTGCGTTTCGTTCACGCGGCCTTCGTACATGGCGGCGTACAGCACCTCCGCCACAGCAAACAGGCCCACCGCCACCAGAACGATGTCGATGCCGTCCAGCAGCTCCATCTGCCCCGCGGTGTAGCGCGCAGCGCCCGAGATCTGATCCATGCCAATGCAGCCCAGCGCCAGGCCGGCGAACAGGGCCGTCATGCCGCGCAAGGCGCTCTGGCCGAGCACCGCACTCACGGTGGTGAAGGCCAGCACCATGAGCATGAAGTATTCGGGCGGCCCCAGTTTCACGGCAAAATCCGCCACACCGGGCGCAAACAGCGTCACGATCACGGTGGCGATGGTGCCTGCAATGAAGGAGCCAATGGCTGAAGTGGCGAGCGCCGCACCAGCGCGGCCGCTCTTGGCCATCTTGTTGCCTTCCATAGCGGTCACCATGCTCGCAGTCTCACCCGGGGTGTTCAGCAGGATCGAGGTGGTCGACCCTCCGTACATGGCGCCGTAATAGATGCCCGCGAAAAAGATCATCGAGGCGGTGACCTCGACTTTGGCCGTGATCGGCAGCAGCATAGCCACGGCCACGGCCGGCCCGATGCCGGGCAGCACGCCCACAGCCGTGCCCAATGCGCAGCCCACCAGGGCCCACAGCAGGTTGGCCGGCGTGATGGCGGTGGCAAAGCCCGCCAAAAGCGCGTCAAAGATTTCCATCAAAACCTCTTCTTGATGTTGTTGTCAGGGGTCATGCCTGGTCACCGCGCGGTGACGCGGGCGGCCTCAGAAACTGTTGATGTTCTTAGAGCCACCCAGTGCCCGTAAGGCCCGGAAGGTTGATCGCCAAAAACTGCGTGAAGGCCCAGAACACGGGCGCGGAGATCGCCAGCCCGGTCAGCACATCCTTTACCCAGGTGCCAACGGCGCCCGCCTGGGGCTGACCGGCTGCACGGCGCAGGCCTTGCACCGCCAGGACGTAGCAGATCGTGCAGCTCACGATGAAGCCCACGGTGCCGATGAGCGCAGCGTTGACCAGCAAGCCGGCGGACACCCACACGAAAGAGCCGATGTCGGCCTTGGGGTGACCGCTGGCCTCGGACATCTCACGGAACCCGCCGGTGCGTGCCTCCCACACCAGCCAGGCACCGCAAACGGCGAGCACCACGGTACACAGCCACGGCAAAAAGTTGGGGCCCACGCCGCCGTATCCCGCCTCGCCGGAAATCTGCAGCGCGCCGAAGGCCATGCCCCCGGCCACCAGCAGCACACCGGCGCCGACGATGGTCTGCGCGCGTGGCGATGGAATGGTGCTGCCTTCAGTCATCACACCATCCCGGACTTGACCATGGTGGCGCGCAGGCTGGCGAATTCCTGGTCCACGAAGTTGGCAAACGCGTCGCCTGCCATCCATGCGGGCGTCCAGTCGTTCTTCTCCAGCGCCTCGGCCCAGGCCTTGCTCTTGGTGGCTTTTTCGATCACGGCGATCAACGCATCGCGCTGGGCCTTGTCGATGCCAGGCGCACCGTACACGCCGCGCCAGTTGCCGATCTCCACGTTGATGCCCTGCTCCTTGAGCGTGGGAACATCCGCCCCCTTGAGGCGCTTGCCCGACGTGACGCCGATAGGCTTCATCTTGCCCGCCGCGATGTACTCGGCGAATTCGCTGTATCCGCTGCCGCCAATGGTGACGTTGCCACCCAGGATGGCGGCGGTGGCCTCACCGCCCCCACGGAAGGCCACATAGTTGATCTTGGCGGGGTCCACACCGACTTCACGGGCGATCATGGCCGCCGCGATGTGCTCGGTGGATCCGCGCGAGCCGCCGCCCCACTTCACGCTGCCAGGGTCCTTGCGCAGTTGGTCAACCACGTCCTTCATGCTCTTGAAGGGCGAGTTGGAGGGCAGCACGAACACGTTGTATTCGCTGGTCAGGCGCGCCAGCGGCGTGACGCGGTCCAGGCCCACAGGCGGCTTGCCGGTGATGATGCCGCCCAACATCACGGCACCCATCACCATCACGGCGTTCGGATCGCCCTTGCTGCCATTCACGAACTGCGCCAGACCGATGGCACCCGCCGCACCACCCTTGTTGTCGTAGGTGACGGAACTGGCTACACCCGCATCCTGCATCGCCTTGCCCAGCGCGCGGCCCGTGGTGTCCCAACCGCCGCCGGGGTTGGCCGGAATCATCATCTTGATGGCCTGGGAAGCCTGTGCCGACAGCGGCAGCGTGCCTGCGGCAGCCATGGCAGCCAGGGATTTGAGAAAGGTATCGCGACGCATGGTGTCTCCTTGTGAGTTGGCGAACGGATGGATGATGCGCGCGCTGCCTGTCAAACGGCTGTCCGTGGACTCAGGGAAAACACTAGGGCGTTTCACGACGCTTGGCTGGTCGCCGGGTGTCCCCGAGCAGCGAGGCCTTCTTCGCGCCGGCCATTGCCCCGACGTGTGCCCACCCGCGGGACAACCAGCGTTGCGCGGCGTCACAACAAAAAAGAGACGCCTGCCCGCTGGCACAGCGGAGTGATATGGTGCCGCGCATGCAACTGCTTCTTGTTGAAGACGACCCGACCATGCAGGCCACACTGCACCGCGCACTGACCCGCCGCGGCATGGAAGTCATGGCTGTCGGCGATGGCCGAGCGGCGTTGAGCCAGTGGGTCTCGCGCCAGCCCGACGCCGTCATCCTGGACCTTACCCTTCCCGGCCTGGACGGCCTGCAGGTGTTGCAGCAGGCCCGCTCGCGGGGCCTGCGCACGCCTGTGTTGATACTGACAGCGCGCGGCACGGTGGGCGACAGAGTGATGGGTCTGAATGCGGGCGCTGATGACTACCTGCCCAAACCGTTCGACCTGGACGAGCTGGAGGCCCGGCTGCGTGCCTTGGTGCGGCGCAGCACCGATGCCGCACCTGGAACTGCGCTGGCGCCAACCACGTTGCAGATCGGCGCCATCCGCTACGACAAGGACAGCGGCGCGCTTTACCTGAACGGCGAGGTGATGGAACTGACGCCGCGCGAACTGGCGCTGATGCATGCCCTGCTGGCACAGCCCGGCCACGCGGTGAGCAAGGAGCGGTTGTATGAGCTGGTGTTCCCCGGCCAATTGGATGTGCAGTACGAAGCCATCGAGGTGGTGGTGTATCGCCTGCGCAAGAAGCTGGCAGACACGGGCCTGACGCTGATGACGCTGCGCGGCCTGGGCTACTTGCTGCGGGCCGACGCATGAGCACGCCACCCATGGGCGCCGAGGGGGTTGTATCCCGGCACCATTCGCTGCGCAAACGGCTACTTCTTGGCATCCTGGCGCCGGTGGCGCTGTTCATCGGGTTCAACACCTTGAGCCTGTACCGCCAGACGCTGTCATCGCTCAATACAGCGTACGACCGCACCCTGCTCGCATCCGCCAAGAGCATCAGCGAACAACTGGATGTGAAAGGCTTTGACGACGAAGCACAGCTGCGCGCCATCGTCCCATACTCCGCCCTGGAGGCTTTCGAGGCCGACAACCAGAGCCAGATGTTCTACCGTGTATCGACGCTCAAGGGTGAGATGGTGTCGGGCTTTGCGGAACTCCCGTTCTGGCGGGGCCGTATTCCAGACCGGCCGCCTTACTCTGCCCTGGTGGACTTCTACGACGACCAGTTCCAGGACCGCGATGTGCGCGTTGCCGTGCTGCTGCAACCTGTGGCGAGTTCCGAAGGCCGCGGCATGGCCGTCATCCAGGTAGCCGAGACGTTGGAGGTGCGCGAAACCCTGGCCCTGCAGATCCTGTGGAACACCCTGCTGCGTCAGGCGCTGCTGATCGCGGTGGTGGCTTTCACTGTGGTGCTGGTCGTGCAGCGTGCCACCAAACCCGTGCGCCAACTCAGCTACCAACTGCAGGCCCGTCGGGAAGGGGACCTGAGCCCCATTTCTGCCCCCTTTGCACCACGGGAATTGCAGCCCCTCATCGATGCAACCAACGAGGTCATGCAGCGCCTGCGCCATCTGCTGCGGCACCAGAAACGTTTTGTGCGCGACGCATCGCACCAGTTGCGCACACCGCTGGCAGTGCTCAAGACACAGGTGCAATCGGCCCAGCATGGCGACATAGAGCCCCGCCAGGCCCTCAATGAGATCAGCGACACCGTGGACCGGGCCACGCAGTTGGCCAACCAGATGCTTGCACTGGCCAAGGTAGAGCAATTGCGCCAGCAGAGCACCCCCCCGGCCACGCGTTTTGACGAGATTCTGCGCGCCGTAGCCCTGGAGATATCCCCGTTGATCGCGCAGCGCGACTTGGACTTCGGAATCCACACCGAACCAGCGCTGGTGCAGGCCCACGAATGGATGCTGCGCGAGTTGAGCCGCAACCTCTTGCACAACGCCGTACGCCACGCGCCGCCGGGCAGCGAACTGAGCGTGGACCTGCACACGGACACGCACCATGTCGCACTCACGATCAGCGACCATGGCCCCGGCATAGATGAAGAGCTGCGCACGCGGCTTTTCCAGCCGTTTTCCGCCGGCGACGTGCGCACCGGCAGCGGCCTGGGGCTGGCCATTTGCCACGAGATCACCCAGGCACTGGGTGGCAGCATCGCCCTGACCAATCGCGTGACCGCCCACCGCCTGGATGGCCTAGACGCGGTGGTGCGCCTACCTTTGGCAACCGCTTCTGCTGACAGCATAGACCGCTCAGCCACGGCACAATCGCCAACATGAATACCTCCGTGGACACAATGCGCCTGGACAAATGGCTTTGGTGCGCCCGCTTTTACAAAACACGCAGCCTGGCCACCGAGGAGATCTCCAAAGGGCGGGTCACTGTCAACGGCCAATCCGCAAAACCGGCACGCGATCTGCGTTGCGGGGACACTGTTGCGTTTCGCCAGGGCCCTGTAGCCCGAACGGTATGGGTAAGGGGCTTGAGTGGCTACCGGGGGCCTGCGCCGATAGCGCAACAACTTTACGAAGAAACGCCTGAAAGCATCGCCGCGCGCGAACAGGCTGCAGAACAACGGCGCCTTGCTCCGGAACCGTCTGCTACCCTGCAGGAAGGCCGCCCCACCAAACGCGACCGCCGCGAAATCGAGCGCGTTGGAGCACGCGGCTGGGGCGATCGCTGGACCGCATCCATCGAGGAGTGAGGTGGTATCCAGAAAAAAAAGCCCCGCCGCATTACTGCAGCAGGGCTTCTAACGAATTCTTAGGGCTATAGCCGCTCAGAATTCAGCTCACTTGACGGCGTCCTTGAAAGCTTCCTTGCTGTCGCCGTAGGTCTTTTGCACCTTGCCTTCAACCTGCTTGGCGGCACCCTTGGCTTGTTGCTCGGGACTGTTGATCACTTCGCCTGTCTTTTGCTGAACCTTGCCAGCCACTTCCTTCAACGTGCCTTTGACTTGATCGGTGTTCATCGCAATTCCTCCAGTAAGTTATGCAAGCAAGATGGCATTGCATGGCCGTTAGGTTAGTTGCGGGCGAAGTGCGCGGGAGCGAGGAAAAACCGCTGGCTTGCGTCGGCTGCTGCCTACAGATCGCTTTCAGCACTACGCGATCTTCTGCCACTGCGGCACATGATCAATGGCGTTGCGTGGATATGTACCGCGCTACAAAGGCTGGATCACAAAGAGAAAAGCCCCAAGCGAATGATCGCTCGGGGCTTTTACGTCTGGCGGAAACGGATGTTCTCGACGCTAGCACTTGCCCCGCTTGAGGTAGTCCGCTGGCTTAGTAGCCCTGTACACGGCACGCTTTGCAGTGGAGGCAGACACGCCGTATTTATGGCCTAGACCCTGATAGGTAATCCCCCCTGCTAGGTACTCAGCGACTAGCAAACCCTCTTCCTCTCTGGACAGGTCACGACTTCGACCCGGCACCCTCCCTCTCTGTCTCGCGGCAATCTGGCCCGCTATAGACCTCTCACGAATCATTGACCTTTCAAGCTGGGCCACAGCGCCGAGTATCTGGACAACAAACACGCCCATGCTGTTCGTCGTATCCAACGGCTCTGTAACGCTTTTGATGGTGGCACCAACGCCCTCAAGTTGTCGGAGTATCTCCAAAAGATCAAAAAGGCTACGCGCTATTCGGTCGATCTTGTAGACGACCAGAACATCACCCTTCACCAGTGAACCGAGACAGCGTGCAAGCTCCTGCCGCCCTCTTCGTGTAGACCCACTGGCTTTCTCTTGAAAAATAGTTTGGCATCCGGCTTTGTGCAAAGCATCAAGCTGGAGCGCTGTATCTTGGTCTTGTGTGGAAACTCTCGCGTAGCCGACAAATGCCATTAATTGCCCTCCTTTTAAGAGCAAATCTAGTGCCTTTAACCAACTGGTAAAAGGTCGAAATGCCGCCCCCAAAAGCCGAAAGTTTTAAGTCAGGAGTCAGTGCGGTGTGCGGGGTGCAAATGTCTTGGCCAGGGCCGTTCGGGCGACATTTGAACAGCCATTAATTTGAGCTTGCTTCGCAGCTTTAGGCGCTCGCCGCGCGGCGTCCATTGCCCGTGAGAGGTAGCGCCCAGCACCATTCCCCTGATTTCTTCGCCTCTTCGGCCAACGCTAAGCCAGGACCGCGCCAGCGGCGCTTTGGGTTCCTGCGGGGGGAATCCATAAAGCTGCGCTTTACAAACCCTCCCCCCTCCGGAACCCAATCCCGGCACCGCTAATGGCACGGCGAAGAACTCAGGGGAACGGTGCAAGCAAGGCCAGCTTGCACGGGCAACAGACAACAGTTGTCCGGCTCGGAATCTAGGGGCCCGGTACACCTGAAGGGGAACACCATGATCGCAAGCAACTACCGCAAATATCCCGAAGCTCTGGCGCTGCAGATGCCATTGCAGTTCGGGCGCCTGTTGGTGTGGGCTACGTCTCGGCCGACGACCAGGGCGCTGCGGGCGATCAGGGCGGCGCGCGGTGCAGCGTTCAAGGCTGCTGGGCGGGTGGTGTACCCAGAAAAGAAGACCACGCCAAGCTGGGTTAAGGAAGCGGCGCGCAAGGCCCGCGAGCTGGGCCAGAAAGTACAGGCCGCTTGCATGCAGTTGGAGCTGCAGAGCACGACCCCTAGAAAGCTGAACGCTTATCAAAAACACCTTGAGCGAATGGGGAAGGTGTTCGCCTGAATTGTCATGGCCAGATCCGTTTTGGCGACATTTCAATCAGGGCACGTTACCCCGACCCGTCGCGTATGCGGGGTTTCGCACGCGAAGGGCGGCGGTCAAATCGGCCTGAGTTATCTGACTGGGGTCAGGCGGATGAAACTCAGGCATGGGGCGGGTAGTTACAGGGCCTGCAGAGCCTGGAGCGGTGTAGGTGCGCCCTTGTGCGGCTTCGATGACGTGGGGGCGGTCTTGGCCCCCTTGCTGCGCCAGGATTGGGGCATCGCAGGTGATCGCCTTCGGCTTGCCTTCCCATCGCAACGTTCCAGCGCAGTCAGTCAGGGGCGTCCACTTGTAGCCCATCTTTTCAAGGTCGCGGCTATCCACCGTGGCGATGCGCTGACCGCCGTTTGAAATTGCGAACGTGTAGACATCCACACCGCGCATGGTTATGCGGCCAGTGAGATGCAGGGCCTTGGTGCCGTAGGGCTCTGGGGTGGCGTCTGAATCGGGCTCAGGAGGGGCCGAAGCCGGTTTTGGGTCCACGGTGTGGAGCGCGGGCTTTATGGCCGCTGGCGGGGCATGTGGCGCGACGGCGGGGGCATGCTGCGCGACTGGCTTGGGCGTCTTTGGCTTTGGGGCGGGTGCCTTGTCTGCAGGCCAAAAGACCCAGGCGCAAAAGCATGCGGTGAATATCCAAAAACCCCAGGTGAAGCGGCGCAGCTTTACGCTCAGCGGAGCAACGTCAGAAGCGGAGGATTCGGCCACGCTGTTGCCCTGCGTGTGGCTCTTGTATAGCTGGAAATACTGCGGCTTATAGGGCCGCTCTTCTTGGCTGATGACGGCCTGCCTGTAGCCCGCGTGCACCTTGCGGATGTAGTGATCCTTCTTGCCGAGAATGTCCGCTTTGCGTGTGCGGATCAGCATCGCCATGAGGCGCGCAATGGGCTGGTTAATGTCGCGGAACGATTGGGTTATGAGAAGCACGTCCGCGTTGAAATGCCCGTGCAACTTGTACCACTCGACCACGTGCTTATCGGTGCCGACTGCAGGCAAAGCCACGTGCACTTCATCAATGATGAACACAGGACCGCGCCCGGTTTCGGGATGCTTCCACGTGCTGTAGTAGTCCCACACATGACCGAACACAGAAACGCCCTCAGGGGGTCGCTGTGTGGCGCGTTCGTCGCCTTCGGGATACGGTTGAAACGCGTTGCCGTTGCCCTTGTCATCGAGTGCGTCTGGATTCCAAACGCCCAAGATCGGCCGAGGTCGGCGGCGGATCTCAATCAGAGATGGATAGGAGGGATCAATGGCCGCGAACATCTCCAGGACAAGCGGCAAGTTGGTAATGACCTTGCGACCAGACTGCAAGGCCGGAAGCACGTGATAAACGACCGCTTCGTAACTCTTCCCAGAGCGTGGAATGCCCTCTAGACCGTTGATCATGACCCGAGCCTTACGAACGGAATCAACTGGAGAACGAGGCGGACGGTGATAGCCAGAACGATGATGGCTGCAGCCTGCCCAATGCCCAGCAGCCCAAGCACGTTGACGATTTCGGCGGGGAGGCTACTCCAGGCGCCGAGGTGGCCGCTCAGGCCCGAAACGTCGATGGCGTAGATGGCCGATGTGACCACATCCATGACCTGATCGAAGGGCCAGCACGCGGCATCTTGAACGAGGAACCAAAGGGCCTCAAACGCGATGACAAAGAGGTTTAAGAACCACTCCAGCGCCGCCGAGATTTTGGCGATAACTGCCGAGAAAAAATCTCCGATCATGGTCAACCGCCGAAGACGAGGGAGCGGGCCAGCATGAGCGCGCTGATTAAAACGATGGCCTTTGCAACATCCCACAGCCAGCACGGCGGCGCAACCTCATGCTGGCCGAACGATGCCCACTCATGCCCAAAACTGAGGTTAATTTGCCATGAGGGACAGGTGCCGGAATTGAGCCCTGTTGGCATGAGTTCAGAGGCTGCAGTGAACAGGCTCGATTGCTTGATCAGGACGCTTTTTTGCTGCCAGATGCCGACGATTCCATCGGGATATTTGCGCGTGTACAGCGGGTTAAAACCGGGTAATGGGGTATCCCGCAGGGTGCCCAGAGGCTGGCACATCAACGCGCCAGGGTTCAACGCGCACACATCGGGCGTGCTGGGGTTTGCGGTGCCGGGTTCGGCGGGGTTGGCCGGGTTGGTGGGAACTGCGGGGTCTGTGGTGTTGACCACCGTTGTGACGACGGTAACCGCATAAGGCGCGGTAGACGTAGGCGCAGGGTTGATAACGTAGGTTGGTTGCGTGTACGCCTGCGGGGA
>JBCNOJ010000090.1:0-12758 GCA_039593925.1 Acidovorax sp. | reverse complement strand
TGCGCGAGGTTTCCACGTCACGCCAGCCGCACGTGGTGGTGGTCGATAGCCACTTACAGACGCCGCCACGGGCCAACCTGCTGTCGACCCAACGCGATTGCTATATCTACACCGCGGTGGTAGATGACATCAAACGAGAGGCGCTCGAAGCGCGGGGAGCGCAGGTGATACATATGCCCCATGTCAGCAGCGGCAAGGTCGACTTGGCAGCAATGCTGAAAGATCTTGGCAGACGCGGCGTCAATGAGTTGCATGTCGAGGCGGGCCACAAACTCAACGGGTCGCTGATACGCGAAAATCTGGTAGATGAATTTCTTGTGTATCTAGCGCCGCGGCTGCTCGGGCAAGGCATGGGTCTCGCACACTTTGGGCCGCTAACCACGTTGGCCGATGGCCTTGAGCTGGACTTCAAGTCGGTGGAGCGCATAGGGCCTGACATTCGAATCGTTGCACGGGTTGCTGGACGCGATCTCTTCTAGGCGTTTGAGGCTGGTTAGAGGATTTTTCGCATCTGATGAAGCTTTTCGCATTTTCATTCAGACAAGAAAAATCCTTCTTTCATGTCGTACGGCAGGCGCTGTACTGCATAAATACCTTTCTCGGTAACTGCATCCTCTCGCTGGTAAGCGCTGTGTCTGACATCTCCGCAGAGTCTCCGGAGCCACAATCGCGCCATGCCATCCCACCTATCCCCCACTTTTCTTGCCAAGACCGCCCGATACGGCTGGCTGGCCCTGGTCGCCCTGTGTGTCGCCGGGGCTGCGTCGATGGTGGGGTGTACGGGTCTGCCCAAGAATGTGGAGCGGCCCGTGTCCATGTCGCTGCCCTCTTCTGCAGGCACCACACTCGGCGACATGGTCGACACCCGACGCAAGGCAGATGGCGGACGCCATCCTTCGGGATTCTTGCTGCTCAGCGGCGCGCAGGCGGCCTACAGCAGCCGCTTGGCACTGGTCGATAAAGCCGAGAAAACGCTGGATCTGCAGTACTACGCCATCCATGCAGACGCCAGCACCGAGCGCCTTTTGCGCAGTGTGGTCGCAGCCGCCAAGCGCGGCGTGCGCGTGCGGGTGTTGCTCGACGACTTTCACAGTGCGGGGCGCGATGCGCAGGTGATGCGCCTTGCGTTTGTGCCCAACATCGAAATGCGCATGTTCAACCCGCTTGCCGGGGCGCGCGGGTCCACGATTGGACGCATGGTGAGCGCGCTGGGGGATTTTTCGCGGGTGCAGCAGCGCATGCACAACAAGCTGTTCATTGCAGACAACGCGATGGGGGTGACCGGGGGACGCAATTTGGGTGATGCCTATTTCGGTACGGCTGAGGCGGGCAACTTTGTGGACCTGGACGTGCTGGCAGCCGGGCCGGTGGTGCAAGAGCTTTCACGCAGCTTTGACAGCTACTGGAACAACGAGCGCGCCTACCCCGTGCAGTCGCTGATCACGCGCGAAGAGCTGAACGCAATGCGGGATAGCCTGCGCGCTTCGGACGCCGCCAAGCGCGAGCAAGGGGACGGCCAGGGCGGAGCCCCCGCCCCCGGTGCGCAGCCGCCAGCCACCCAGGGCGCGCCGCGTGCCAATGCCGCTCAACGCACCCGCATCTGGGACTATCAGGCCATGGATTTGAGCCAAGCGCAGTTCACCTGGGCGCCGGCCGTGGTGCTGGTCGACAAGCCCGCGAAGATTCCGCCTGACAGTGCAGCCACCGGCGCATTGCCCGAAAAGCCCCCAGCCAAAGCCACACCGCTGACCATTACATCGCAAGGTGCAGGGGCGGCTGCAAAGGCTGTTCGTCCCGCATCTGCGGCACAGACCAGCGCTCCACAAAATCCCGCAGCCGGTACTTCGGCGGCAACCACGCCGCCCTCCCCCAACGCAGCTGCAGTACATGCGTCTGCTGATCCAGAAACACAAGCCGCACAGACCGACACCGTGGTGGATGGCCTGCTGCAGTTGATGGGCCAGGCCCGGCGCGACCTGCTCATCATTTCGCCGTACTTTGTGCCGGGCCCCGACATGAAAAAGGCGTTTGCCGAGGCGCGGGCGCGCGGTGTGCGTGTGCGGGTGCTCACCAACTCGCTGGCCTCCAACGACGCGCCCATCGCCCATGCAGGCTATGCGCGCCATCGGCCGGACTTGTTGGCGATGGGGGTGGATCTGTACGAAATGCGCAGCGAGCTGACCGGCGTGCTGCGGGGGTCTTTGGGCTCCACCGGCAGTTCAGGCGGTGGCGCCAGCGGCGAGAGTGGAGGATCGGTCGGCAGCTCGCGGGCCATGCTGCATTCCAAGCTGCTGATCATGGACGGCCGCCTCCTGGTGATCGGCTCCATGAACCTCGACATGCGCTCGCAGCTGCAGAACACCGAAATCGCGCTGTTGATTCGCAGCGCCGAACTCTCGCGCCGGGCCACCGCACAAATCGAAGCCGCGATGAGCGATGCGGCGTGGCATGTGCAATTGGAACAAGGATCGCTGGTGTGGCGCGCTCCCCAGGGCAGCGGGTTACAGGATGCGCGGTCTGAGCCGGATGCCAGCGTCCCTTTGCGCCTGATGCTACAGCTGTTGGGCCCCTTGGCTCCTGACCATTTGCTGTAGCGAGCTCAGGGGGCCTCTGCACGCATCAGCGCGCTGTGCGCGTCAGCGGTCTCTGGCGATCTGCCGCGTTGCAAATGCTCGCAATAGGCATGGCGTTACTGTGTTTTGCGCCGCGCCGCTCATCCCGATCCGCTGCGCCCACCTACCGCTTGCTTTGTGCAGACGGTTTATAGGCGCTGACCACGCGCAGCCACAGCGCATTTACGCAGCATGGCGCTGTTGGAGGTCTGCCATCCACAAGCTGATGGCACGTTGATCTGTCATGGTGCGCACGTGTTGATAGGCTTGTTCGGCCTCGTCATAACGCCTTCGCAGCAGGTTCAACCACTGCTTGAGGCGGCCTGCGCGCTGGCGCGGCTCCAGGTCATCACACACCAGTTGCCAGAAGGCTGCCAAGTGCGGCACAAGCTCGGCCCACGCAACTCCATCCGAGCCGGGCCGCCCAGCGTCAGCGGCGCGGATAGCGCGGGCCAGGCCCGGGTCGGCCACCATGCCACGGCCCAGCATCAGGCTGTCACAGCCTGACACACCGCGGCAGCGCTGCGCATCGGCCACTGTCCAGATTTCGCCATTGGCCACTACCGGAATGGCCACCGCCGCGCGAATCGCTGGAATTTGCTCCCAATAGGCAGGCGGCCTGTAGCCGTCCGCCTTGGTGCGTGCATGCACCACCAGCTCGGCCGCACCGCCTGCCTGCATCGCCTGCGCACATTCGCGCATCAGCACGGTGTCGTTAAAACCGAGGCGCATCTTGGCAGACACGGGCAGCTGGGCGGGCACGGCGCGGCGTACAGCCGTCACCACGGCCGCAATGCGCTCGGGCTCCTGCAGCAGTGCAGCACCACCGCCGTGCCGGTTGACCACCTTGGCCGGGCAGCCAAAGTTCAGGTCGATGCCCTCGGGGCCCAGAGCCGCCAGGCGGGCCGCGTTCTCGGCCATGGAGATTGGGTCGGACCCGAGCAACTGCGCCCGCACGGGCACGCCAGCCAGCGTGCGGCTACCATGCCGCAGCTCAGGGATGTAGCGCAGGAAAACCTTTTCGGGCAACAGCGTGCCGGTGATGCGGATGAACTCTGAGACGCAGCGGTCTACGCCCCCTACACGGGTGAGCACATCGCGCAGCACGAAATCCAACAGCCCCTCCATGGGCGCAAGCAGCAGTGTCATCGCAAGGAGCAGCCGAGCGATTGCCCAACGCATCGCGCTGGAATCACAGCCCGGGAAAATATGGTTAAAAACAGGCTCCAGCGCTTATCTATCAAGCGCCAGCAGCTATCAAAAACAAAGCGCACAAGTAGCGCGACAGAAGCCACAGCAGCCGCCAAAGGCCTTAAGAGTGCAAAGCACTCTTCTGCCGCCGCAGCCAGCCCGCGATTGTGCGCTAGGGCAGGTCATCACGGCGTCATGGCGGGCTGCTGCAATCTGGGGCATTGAATCTGGTTCATATGTGAATCGTCTGTGAACGAGGCACCCATGCTGCTCCAAAAAACCGAAAAAGCCCGCCAGGAACTCTCACCTGGAGTTCGCTCCCTCAGCCTGCGCGAGCGCTCGCTGCTGCTGCTGGCCGACGGCAAGCCGCTGTCAGACCTGCAAGCCATGTACAACGGCATTGGCGCACAGATTGTGGAAAACCTCATGCGCCAGGGTTACCTCGCCGGCCCTTCGCCCCTGCCCTCCTCCACGCCCACACCGGACGCCAGCGCGGTGCTGGCGCCATCTATACAGCGGCCCGAGCCAGGGGAATCGCTGCGCTCGCTGGCCGGGGCGCGCATGTACCTGTTTGACACGTGTGAACGCCTGTTCGCCCGCCGCGATCCGGCATTGGCGCAACAGTTTCGCGAGGCGCTGCGGGCCGCCAAAGACCGCGAGAGCATGTTGGATGTGGGCGAGGCCATGTTGGAGGAAGTGACCCTGGCCGCCGGTGCAGATCGCGCGGCGAGTCTGCGTGAGCGCCTGGAACAGCTGCTGCCGCACACGCCACTGCAAAGCGGCCTGGATTCGACGCAGCCCGCAGACCTGGGCTGATCAGGCCACGCGCAGGCGCCAGAGCGATGTGACTTCGGCCGCCCGCGCGGCGTGCAGGGCATCGCCCGCGTCGTCCACCTTGGCGTGACGGGGTTTTACATCGTGCCGGCCAGTGACCACAAGCTCAGCCTCCGCGATCCAGCCCAGCAACTGATCCCGGGGTCGCAACCCCAGGTGTTCAGCCAGATCGGACAGGATGAGCCACCCTTCGCCGCCCGGCTCCAGGTGGTCTTTGAGACCTGTCAGAAAACCGCGCAGCATGCGGCTGCCTTCGTCGTACACGGCATGCTCGATGGGTGAACTGGCGCGTGCGGGCACCCAAGGTGGGTTGCACACCACCAGCGGCGCACGGCCCGGCGGAAACAGATCGGCCTGCAACACCTCGACCTGCGGCAACACGCCCAGGCGCTGCAAGTTGTCCCGGGCACAAGCCAACGCGCGCGGGTCCTGGTCGGTGGCCACCACACGTTGCACTCCCCGGCGCGCCAACACAGCTGAGAGCACGCCCGTGCCGACGCCAATGTCGAACGCCAGGGTCAGATTGGGGGCAGGCAGCGGCGCCTGGGCCACCAGGTCCACGTACTCGCCGCGCACGGGCGAAAACACACCGTAGTGCGGGTGAATGCGGTTGAGCGGCGGCGCACCCAGTGCGGGCACTTCCACGCCCTTTTTACGCCACTCGTGCGCGCCCACCAGGCCCAGCAGTTCGCGCAGCGTAGCCATAGTTCGCTCGCCCGTGGCAGGGCCCCAGGCTTCGGTGCAGGCCACGCGCCAATCGGGCGCGCGGCGCAGCGCAATGCGGTAGTCGCCCTCCAGCGGAATCAGCACCGCCGCCAGCACGCGGGCACGCTGGGCCTGCGCCTGGCGGTGCAGGTGAAAAGCCTCTGCCGGGGTGGCGGTGGCCAGCTTCTGGGACGCCTTCGCAGCGGATTTACGCGGTTTTTTGTCCGCCCGGCGCATGAGCGCCTGCAGCAGATGCCGGGCGTTCTGAAAATCGCCCTGCCAAAGCAGTCCTGCGCCCTCGCAGGCCATGCGGTAGGCCGTGTCTGCGGCCAGCGTGTCGTCTGCCACCTCCACCCGGCGGGGCACCGGCGCGCCGCTTTCAGAGCGCCACAGCGCTTGCTGGGCTTGGCCTTGGTGGGTCCAGTGGATCAACGGAATCTGGATGGACATGGCATTGCAACAGCGGGGGGCGCCACGGCACGGCGCAGACCAGCGCTACGGCGCAAGGGATGGCCCGTGGCATTGGGGGCGTGCGTGCCCCTCCCGAACTAGACGGGGAAGGCGCCACAGACAAGTCAGAGGGCGCTTCATCACGTTATGCGTTGATAGGGCGCTTCAGGCGCACTTCTTCAATCTTCACTCCACCAATCACGGCGGTCTTGGCGGTCGACAACTCGCGCTTGAAACCGGCCATTTCGTGGAAACGCAGCGCGCGCTCATTGCGCAGGGGCACCCAGGCAGTGACGTTGGTGCAACCTTCTTCCTGCAGGCCGTCGCGCGCGGCATCCCACAGGGCCAGGCCTACGCCCTGGTTCCAATGGGTGGGGGCTGCGTAGATGGCCCAGATCTCACCGGTGGTAGGGCGGGACTTTTCGTCGCGTGAACGGTCGTAGCCGACAAAGCCGACGATCTTTTCGCCGTCAATGGCCACCTGGACCTGGGGCTCGCAATACTCGATGGCCTCGCGCCAATAGGCTTGGCGCTTTTCGACCGAAGACATGGATTTCAACTGCTCGTCTGGCACCAAACCTTTGTAGGCCTCTTGGGCAGAAACGGTGTGGATCTGGGCAATGGCTTTGGCATCGCGAAGCGTGGCGGGACGAACCTGGATACTGGACATGAAAAAACCGAACGAAACGGAGAATGGAAAAACGAAAACCCAGCATTGTCGCCGCAAACGGTTTTTCCCTCTCTGCGCAACCAAGAACGCCCCACTGAAACGCGGGCGCCCGCATGCCCTTAGGGCCAAGCGCGCCCAGATTTTTGCCGCAGGCCTGCATGGGAATGACTGCGCCGCGCTGCGCCTGGCGCCTTCAGACCCTCATGCCATCAGCACAGCATGCCTGCGGATCCGCCCGCGGCAAGCGCCGCACGCTGGGCAAGCGCGCGTTTGTTGCGCGGACGTGGCACATGCACCTCGGGCGGGGTGCCATTCACAGCCCCCAGGCTGAGCACCAGCGTCACCGTGCGTGAGCCATCGTCGCGCTCGTCGGGCGCATAGGCCCGGTAGCTGCCATTGCCTTGGCCATGGTTGCGCTGCACGGTGTGAAACGCCATGCGTGCACCGGTCACGCGGTGGCCACCAAAGGGCAATACACGCAGGCGGGCATCGCGGTTCAGCGCCAGGCCCAGATGCCCAGCGCGGTTGATGAGATCGGTCCGAATGGCACGCCAGGTCTGGCCGTCATCCACCGAAAACTGCCACGTGCCAGCCTGTGCATCCAGGTGCTCGATGATCACCCCCGCAGCGGCCAGCAGATCCGGGCAATTGCCTTCCACGATGTGCGCCACGGTGTTACCACCAAGCCCCGTGGCTGCTGCCCCAGCGGTATCTGCAGGGGCAGCGCGGCGTGCGCTGCGGCGGGTTGGCGGGTTCTCTGACGCGTCGGAGGAAGCGGCGCTTTGGACGTTGGCATTGGCAGTCATGGAAGTCCTTTCAGAAACATGGGTGGATCAACATCAATACAGGTATGCGCATTGGTGTGCCCTCCCGGTTTTTGTCAAAGGTGCATTTCAATGCTTGACGGAAAGTCTAAAAAGTGCGCCAGCCTGCGTCCATCGCACAAATGGACTAGTCCACGAACCTGGGTTGTGCGCAATACTCCCGTGTATGAGTGCTCGCCTTTTGCTTGTGGATGACCACGCCTTGTTCCGCACCGGGCTGCGCCTGATCGTGCAGGACCACCCTTCCGTAGGCGAGATTGCCGAGGCCGGATCCATCGCAGAGGCTTGCGCCCTGCAGGCCGTGGACACCGACCTGGTGCTGCTGGACATCCAGCTGCCCGGTATGAGCGGGCTGGACGGCCTGCGCCCGCTGCGCCAGGCCTGCCCGTCTGCTCGCATTGTGCTGGTGTCTGCCAGCGTGGCACCCGATGCCATCCACGAGGCCCGAGGCCGCGGCGCCGATGGTTTTTTGCCCAAATCTGCCAGTGCTGCGGACATTTTTGAAGCCATCACCTGTGCCCTGCAAGGCAAACCGTGCTTCCCCCTCCACAGCAGCAACAGTGCCGCCCCGCGCGGCGCAGACACCCCCTCGCTCACCACGCGGCAGCTTGAGGTGTTGTCGCTGCTGTGCACCGGCAGGCCCAACAAAGTCATCGCACGCGACCTGGGCCTGAGCGAGAACACGGTGCGCGTGCACGTGGCTGCCATCTTTGCCCAACTGGGGGTCAACAGCCGCAGCGCGGCACTGCTGGCCGCGCAGCGCCTGGGCCTGTCCACCCCGCAGGTCCATGACACGCTCTGACGCACCAGCGCCCGCGTCATCAAAGGCGGACAACGCCGCCCACCCCCCCACGCGCTGGGGCTGGCCGCTGTGGGAGCGCGACGAGGTGTTGCGAGAGCAGGTAGCGCTGCTGCGGCAGAACTTCCCGATGACGCTGCTGGCCTCGCTGGCCACTGCGCTGGGAACCCTGTGGGTCATGGCCCGCGTGGCCGATGTCCAGGCCATCACTGTGTGGCTGATCACGCACACCCTGGTGGTGGCGGGCGTATATGCCACGTTGCGCAGCATCTCGCCGTTCTCCGACCCCGCACCGCAAGCCGCGCGCAAGCTCATCGCGTGCATGGCAGCCATGGGCCTCAGCTGGGGCAGCCTGGGCTACGTGGTGCTGTACTGGGGCACCTCCGACAGCGTGATCTACGCCATCGGCATCATCAGCACCGTGTCGTCGGGCGCGTTGGGGCTGGGCGCCCCGCTCTACCGGGCTTACCTCACCTACCTGACCTGCGCCATCGGCGGGGTCATGGCAGCCCTGGTGCTGGCGGCCAGCGAGGTCATGTGGCCGGCCCTTTTCCTCACCAGCGTTTACTACGCCCTGACCAGCCTGCAGGCCCGCACCGCTGACCGCGCCACCCGAAGCAGCATTGCCCTCAAGCTGGAGAACGAGCGCCTGGTGAGCGAGTTGCGCGCCCAGTCGCAACGCGCATTGGCCGCCCAGGAAGCGGCCGAGCGCGCGGACCGCGACAAATCCCGCTTTCTGGCCGCCGCCAGCCACGACCTGCGCCAGCCGCTGCATGCCATGGGGCTGTTTCTGGAATCGCTGCAGCGCAGCCCACTCAACGACCACCAGCTCACCGTGCTGCGGCACGCCCACGCGGCGTCGGGCGCAGCGGCTGAGATGCTCACCACGCTGCTCGACTATTCCCGGCTGGAGGCGGGCGTGGTCAAGGTGCACCCAGCACCATTTGCCGTGCAGCCTTTGCTCACGGCGCTGGAGCAGGAGTTCGGTGTGCAGGCCGACTCGGCCAAGCTGGTCTACCGCACCCGCGAGACTTCGGCGGCCGCGCACGCCGACCGCTCGCTGGTGGGCCTGGTCATGCACAACTTCATCTCCAACGCCCTGCGCTACACCACGCGCGGCGGGGTGCTGATTGCCTGCCGCACCCGCGGCAGGCGGCTGGCGCTGGAAGTGTGGGATACGGGCGCGGGCATCCCCGAACACCAGTGGGACGACATCTTTCGGGAGTTCCACCAGCTCGGCAACCCCGAGCGCGACCGCCGCAAGGGGCTGGGCCTGGGCCTGGCCATCGTGCAGCGGCTGGCACGCGAAATGAAGACATCGGTAGAACTGCGCTCACAGCCCGGCCGCGGCACAGTGTTCCGGCTGTGGCTGGACCGCTGGCAAGGTGCGCTGGAGGATGACACCCCGCCGGCTCTGGACGCTCGCTGCCTGGTGGGGCTCAAGGTACTGGCCATCGACGACGACGAGGCGGTGCGCCTGGGCATGCAGTCGTTGCTGCAAAGCTGGGGTTGCCATTGCATCACGGCCGAGTCCAGCGCCGAAGCACTGGACTGCCTGGATGACCTGACACCAGACCTCATCATCACCGACTTCCGCTTGCGGCATGAAGAAACCGGCAAGCAGGTTCTGGAGGCGCTTCGGGCCTACTTGGGCACGGCCGTTCCTGCGATCATCATGACGGGTGATACATCGCCCCAGAGGCTGCGCGACGCGCAGTCCACCTCGGCAATGCTGCTGCACAAACCGGTCTCCACGGGCCAGTTGCGCGATGCCATGGTGCAGCTTGTGACCCAGCCCTTGCCCGGGCCCTCGCATTCACCGCACCACAGCCACCAGGACCCGCACGGCGACGAGTCGGCAGCAACCCCTACAGCCAGCGCCGCAGCAGCGCCATGACCTGGTCAAACCGCGCGCCATAGGGCGGATAGAACAGCGAGCCCATCGCCCAGCGCGACTGCACCAGCACCGACTTCTGGTGGCAAAACCGAAGAAAGCCCTGCTCGCCGTGGTAGGCGCCCCAACCGCTGTCGCCCACCCCGCCGAAAGGCAAGTTGTCGTGGGCAATGTGCATGAGCGTGTCGTTCACCGTCACGCCGCCGCTCACCGTGCGGCGCAGCACATCGTCGCGCACGGCCTCGCTCTGGCCAAACCAGTACAGCGCCAATGGCCGCGGGCCGGTGTTGATGTGCGCAATGGCGTCGTCCAGCCGTTCGTACGAGATCACTGGCAGGATCGGGCCAAAAATTTCCTCCTGCATCAGTTGCATTTGCAACGTGGCGCCGAACACCAGCGTGGGGGCCATCTGGCGGCTGGCGCCATCGCCCAGAGTGCCTGTGGTGTGGACAGGCGGCTTGCCTGCCGCTGGGTCAATGGTGTGCACTTCGGCACCCTGCGTCTGCGCCTGCTGCAGCATCGTGCGCAACCGCGCGTGGTGGCGCGGGGTGATGATGGAGGCATAGTCGCCATTGCCCTCCAGCGTGGGGAACAAACGTTGCACCGCCGCCCGATACGCCTGCGTGAACTCGGCCTCGCGGCCGCGGGGCAGTAGTACATAGTCGGGGGCAATACAGGTCTGGCCCGCATTCAGCAACTTGCCATGTGCGATCTTGAGCGCTGCGTCCTGCATGTCGCAGTGGCCGTCAATGATGCAGGGCGACTTGCCGCCAAGTTCCAGCGTGGTGGGCGTAAGGTGCTGCGCCGCTGCCTGCGCCACCTTGCGTCCCACTGCCGTGGAGCCGGTGAACACCAGATGATCGAACGGTAGCGAGGCAAACAGCGCAGACAGGTTGGCATCGCCCTGCACCACACAGAATTCATCAGGGGTAAAAAACTGCGCCACCAGCGCTGCCAACTGCGCAGAGGTGTGTGGCGTGAGCTCGCTGGGTTTGAGCATCACACGGTTGCCCGCCGCCAGGGCCGTGATCGCAGGCGCCAACGCCAGTTGCACGGGGTAGTTCCACGGTGCGATCACGCCCACCACACCCAGCGGCTGGCGTTGAATGAAGGCATGGGCAGGCTGCAAGTAAATGGGGGTGCGCACGCGGCGCTGCTTCATCCACCGCCCCAGATGGCGCAGCGTGTGCGACAGCAAAGTGCGCAGCACAAAAAAATCGGCCACCTCGGTCAGGCGTGGTGAGCGCATGCCGAAGTCGGCCTGAACTGCCGCAGCCAGCACGGGGCCGTGCTCGTCCAGCATCTTGCGAACACGCAAGAGCCGCTCGCGGCGCACCAGCAGCGGAACATCCACCTGCGCGCGGCTGGCCTGGCGTTGAAGATCGAAATGGGCGTGGATATCGGCAGGTGTCATGGAAGGATCATAGAAGACACCCCCACGGGCGCGTCACAGAAAAAGCAGAGGCCGATCACAGTCGCTCGGCGGATTTGCCGCAGCTTGCGCACGGGTTCAGCGAACCTCGCGCGCCTCCACATCCGTCACCTCACCCGCGCCCGGCAACACGCCGGTACGGCGTTGGGCAGCAGCCCCTTCGGCCGCGTCTGTAGCTGCCGCCGCAGTGCGCCCCCGCGCGCCGTAAGACCAGCGCTCGGTAGAGCGAAAAACGGTGCTAAAGCCTGAGCGCGGGTCCATGCGCATTACCCAGGGAGTGACCGGCCGGCCTGTGAGGCGCGCCCAGCCCGCACGCAGCGTCCACACCAGTGCCAGCACCGTCACCGCCACCACCAGACTGACAAAGAGCACCAGTCCCATGGCAATGACCACGGCCTTCAGCAGCAGGCGGACAACACCCGCAACAAAATCATTCAAACGACACCTCTCCTTCACAACTTGGGGCAAGGGTTCGGCCCTCGCCCCATCCTGCTCAACTGCGCTCGGACACTCCAAACTGGAATACACCGGGCTCCAGCACCGGGTTCACAGACACCGGAATCACGCTCTTGGGCGGGAAGCGGCCCTCCAGCAACAGTTTGGACAGCGGGTTTTCAATGCGCTGCTGGATGGCACGCTTGAGCGGCCGCGCCCCAAACACCGGATCAAAACCCACCTTTGCCAATTCTGCCAAGGCCGCGTCGGACACCTGCAATTCCAAATCCATCCGCGCCAGGCGGTTTTGCAACTGCGCCAGCTGGATCTTGGCGATGGCGGCAATGTGCTGGGCATCCAGGCCGTGGAACACCACCGTCTCGTCAATGCGGTTCAGGAATTCGGGTCGGAAGTGGTTCTTGAGTTCCCCCCACACCGCGTCCTTGATGTCCTGCGAGTCCTGGCCGACCATGCTCTGGATCAGGTGCGAACCAATGTTGCTCGTCATCACGATCACCGTGTTCTTGAAGTCCACCGTACGGCCCTGGCCGTCCGTCAGCCGGCCATCGTCCAGCACCTGCAGAAGCACGTTGAACACGTCGGGGTGGGCTTTTTCCACCTCGTCGAGCAGCAACACGCTGTAAGGCTTGCGGCGCACGGCCTCGGTCAGATAGCCGCCCTCCTCGTAGCCCACATATCCGGGCGGCGCGCCAATCAGGCGGGCCACGGAATGCTTCTCCATGAACTCGCTCATGTCGATGCGCACCAAGTGGTCTTCACTGTCAAACAGGAAGCCCGCCAGCGCCTTGCACAGCTCGGTCTTGCCCACGCCGGTAGGGCCCAGGAACAGGAACGAGCCGGTGGGTCGGTTCGGGTCCGACAGGCCCGAGCGCGAGCGGCGAATGGCGTTGG
>JBCNOJ010000009.1:0-25854 GCA_039593925.1 Acidovorax sp. | reverse complement strand
CGGTCATCAGGGGCACTTCGCCCATGTAGACCTCTTGCTCCTTCACCTCCTTGACCACCTTGGACTGCGACGTGGAAGACTCGCGGTCGTAGATGATCAATTGGACTTTCGCACGCACGGCGGAAGCGAAGGTCAGCCCGCGCGTCTGGCATTCACGCACATCGAAAGCAGGCTTCGCCAAGTTGTACTCGACGAACTTCATCTCGACGAAACCGTTGTGCGAGACGATGGGGAAGGCAGCGTTGAAGGCGGCTTGCAGGCCTTCGACAGTGCGTTTCTGGGGGGCTTTGTCTGCCTGCAGGAATGCGGTGTAGGCATCCTTTTGCATCTGCAGCAGGTAAGGCACTTCGAGCACGCTATCGCGGCTGCCGAAACTCTTGCGAATCCGCTTGCGTTCGGTATAGCTGTACGTGGATGTTGGGGCCATGAGATCTCCGGGCAAAGACATGAGTCCTGGGTCTTCGACGACTACTGACCTGCAAGGGCGCATTCCTTGCAGGCTTGGCGGTTGGCCACTACCAACCATGGCGGACGGTGATGCGTTGCACATCACCCGAACCAAGGCGTCTTCTGCTGTCGGGGGGATCAGAAGACACTAGAAAGCAGCCGCACGGACTGCTTTCTGGTGCGCTCTGGACACAGGTTCCATAAGCGCCAAAGGCTGGGAGCCCTTTTGGAGCCCCCAGCCTTGGCGTTCAGCCGAATTACTTGAGTTCGGCCTTGGCGCCGGCTTCCACCAGCTTCTTGACAGCAGCTTCGGCGTCAGCCTTGGCAATGCCTTCCTTGACGTTCTTGGGAGCGCCGTCCACCAGGTCCTTGGCTTCCTTGAGGCCCAGGCCGGTGATTTCACGCACTGCCTTGATGACGGACACCTTGTTGGCGCCAGCATCGGTCAGCACCACGTTGAATTCCGTCTTTTCTTCGGCTGCAGCAGCACCGCCGCCAGCGCCGCCAGCAGCAGGAGCAGCCATAGCGGCAGCGCTCACGCCAAACTTCTCTTCAATGGCCTTCACCAGGTCATTGAGTTCCAGAACCGTCATGCTGTCCAGAGCGGTCAAAAATGCGTCTTTATCGAATGCCATTTTTATTTCCTAACAATTAGTTGGTTGTCTGCGGGCTATCAAGCCGCAGCAGGTTCGGCGGCCGGTGCGGCAGCGCCTTCGCCTTTTTTCGCCGCCAGTGCGCCCAGCACAACGGCCGTACGCGACATGGGGGACATAAGCAAGCCACAAAGCTGTGCCAGCAGAACTTCCTTGGAAGGGATGTTGGCCAGTTGCTTAACGCCGTTGACATCCAGGGCCTTGCCACCGAAAGCGCCACCGCGAATCACCAGCTTGTCGTTGGTCTTCGCGAAATCGGCCACCACCTTCGCGGCAGCCACAGCGTCTTCAGAGAAGCCATAGATGAGCGGGCCAGTCATCTGGTCTGCCACCACGTCAAACGCGCTGCCAGCCACAGCACGGCGAGCCAGGGTGTTCTTCAGAACACTCAGGGTCACGCCCTTGCTGCGAGCATCAACACGCAGTTTGGTCATGTCGGCGACCGTGATGCCACGGTATTCCGCGATCACAAGCGTTTGAGCTTTAGCGGCGAGGCTGGTCACTTCACTTATGACCGCTTCTTTCTCACTGCGATTAAGACTCAAGGTCTACTCCTTAAAATGCGCACTCGGCGATGGCCTTGTGCGCGCTCTTGTTGCAGCGACCAACTGTTCAGGAAAATTTCCATCTGCAGCGGGATCGCCATCTGCGTTGGCGTCTCTGTGTCTTTAAGCGCGACCGGCTCGCGCACCAACGGTCTTGGATGGCCCGGGGCTGTCGAAACAACCCCAGCCCACCACATCGGGCATGCCCAAAGACCTGCCCGAAGATTTCTTGCAATTACGCTGCGATGGTTTGCGTATCCACGCGGACACCCAGGCCCATCGTGGAGGACACAGCCACCTTGCGCAGGTACAGGCCTTTGCTGGTTGCAGGTTTGGCCTTGTTCAAGGCTTCGATCAGTGCAGCCAGGTTGCCTTGCAGCTTTTCGTTGTCGAACGAGCGGCGACCGATGGTGCTGTGCACGATACCGGCCTTGTCCACGCGGAACTGCACTTGACCCGCCTTGGCGTTCTTCACAGCCGTAGCAACATCCGGCGTGACCGTGCCAACCTTGGGGTTAGGCATCAGGCCACGTGGGCCCAGGATCTGGCCCAGCGTACCCACGACGCGCATGGCATCAGGAGCAGCGATCACCACGTCGAAAGGCATGTCGCCAGCCTTGACCATTGCAGCCAGATCGTCCATACCGACCACGTCAGCGCCAGCAGCCTTGGCTTCTTCAGCCTTGGCGCCTTGTGCGAACACGGCCACACGGGTCGTCTTGCCGGTGCCGTTAGGGAGCACCACAGCGCCGCGAACCACCTGGTCCGACTTCTTGGCGTCGATGCCCAGTTGCACAGCCACGTCGATGGACTCATCGAACTTGGCAGTTGCAGCTTCCTTCACGATCGCAACCGCTTCAGCGAAAGCGTACAGCTTGGTGCTGTCAACCTTGCCTTGCAGGGCTTTTTGCTTCTTTGTCAGCTTGGCCATCTTACAAACCCTCCACCGTCACGCCCATGGAGCGTGCAGAGCCAGCCAGCGTGCGCACTGCGGCGTCGACGTTGGCAGCGTTCATGTCCTTCATCTTGGTCTTGGCGATTTCTTCGAGCTGTTCGCGCGTGATCTTGCCGACCTTGGTCTTCAGGGCGTTGGAAGAACCCTTTTCGAGCTTGATGGCCTTCTTGATCAAAGTCGTCGCTGGCGGCGTCTTGATGATGAAGGTGAAGCTCTTGTCTGCAAAAGCCGTGATGACCACGGGCAATGGCAGGCCTGGCTCAACGCCTTGGGTCTGCGCATTGAATGCCTTGCAGAACTCCATGATGTTGAGGCCACGCTGACCCAGTGCAGGGCCGATCGGTGGGGATGGGTTGGCCTTACCAGCTGGAACTTGCAGCTTGATAAAACCGACGATTTTCTTCGCCATGTTTTACTCCTTGCGGGTGATAACGCATTGGCCTTGTGGCCGCAGCTCCCCGGGGTTAACGACTCACGACACTTTCATCCGCACCGAGCCGAAAGGTGCGGCATCCAAACAATTGACTTCAGACTCAGGTCTTTTCGACTTGGCCGAATTCGAGCTCCACCGGAGTGGAACGGCCGAAGATCATGACGGACACCCGCACACGGCTCTTCTCGTAATTCACCTCTTCCACCGATCCATTGAAATCGGTGAACGGGCCTTCCTTGACGCGGACCAACTCGCCCACCATGAATTCGATCTTGTGGCGTGGCTTTTCAGTGCCTTCCTGCATCTGGCTGACGATCTTCTGCACTTCGTCTTCCGAGATGGGCGCCGGACGGTTTTTGGCGCCACCCACGAAGCCGGTGACCTTGTTGGTGTGCTTCACCAAGTGCCACGTGTCGTCATCCATGACCATTTCGACGAACACATAGCCCGGAAACAGGCGTCGCTCGGTGGTCTTGCGCTGGCCGTTTTTCATCTCAACCACCTCTTCGGTGGGCACAAGAATGCGACCAAACTTGTCTTGCATGCCAGAGCGGCCAATGCGCTCTTGAATGTTGCGCTCTACGGCCTTCTCCATGCCCGAATAGGCATGGACGATGTACCAGCGCAGATCGGGATTGCCCGAAGCAGAAGCGCCTTCAGGAGCCTCGGCTCCAGTGATGTCTGCAGTGGTTGTCATCATTTTCTCCAACCCAGAATCAGGTCGTACAGAACCCATTCCAGCGTTTTATCGGTGAACCACAAGAATAGCGCCATGACCACCACAAAAGCAAAGACGTAAGCCGTCATCTGCAGCGTCTCTTTGCGCGTCGGCCAAACGACCTTCTTCACTTCGCGCCATGCATCCTTGGCAAAAGCCACGAACTGACGACCCGACTCGGACACCAGAAAAACACCCGCAGCCGCAATCAACCCCACAATGAGCACGGCCCACTGCACATAGACGCCCTGCTTCGCCAGCAGATAAAAGCCCGCAATCGATGCAATGACCAAGGCCACCACCGCAGCGAGCTTGGCCTTGTCCGCGCCTGTATTGACTGTTTCGACCTGTGAGGTGGCCATGTTTGAGTAATTCCTGCGTTCAATTCACGGCGCCACTTAAGACACCGAAGCCCGCCAGAGTCTGGCGGGCTTTTTAGGCCACATTCAAGTGGCAGGGGCAGTAGGAATCGAACCTACAACCTTCGGTTTTGGAGACCGACGCTCTGCCAATTGAGCTATACCCCTACGACGATCAATTAAGCAATGATCTTGGCCACGACGCCAGCGCCCACGGTACGGCCACCTTCGCGGATAGCGAAGCGCAGACCTTCTTCCATGGCGATGGGGTTGATCAGCTTCACAGTGATCGACACGTTGTCACCAGGCATGACCATTTCCTTGTCGGCTGGCAGCTCGATGGCGCCAGTCACGTCGGTCGTGCGGAAGTAGAACTGAGGGCGGTAGTTGTTGAAGAAAGGCGTGTGACGGCCGCCTTCGTCCTTGCTCAGAACGTACACCTCAGCCGTGAAGTGGGTGTGGGGCTTGATCGAGCCGGGCTTGCACAGCACTTGGCCGCGCTCCACGTCTTCGCGCTTGGTACCGCGCAGCAGCAGGCCGACGTTGTCGCCAGCTTGGCCTTGGTCCAGCAGCTTGCGGAACATTTCCACGCCGGTGCAGGTGGTCTTTTGCGTGTCGCGGATACCCACGATTTCGATTTCTTCGCCGACCTTGATGATGCCGCGTTCCACGCGACCGGTCACCACGGTGCCACGGCCGGAGATCGAGAACACGTCTTCCACGGGCATCAGGAAGGCGCCGTCCACAGCGCGCTCTGGCGTGGGGATGTAGGTGTCCAGGGCTTCAGCCAGCTTCATGATGGCCTCTTCACCCAGCTTGCCCTTGTCGCCTTCCAGGGCGAGCTTGGCAGAGCCGCGCACGATGGGGGTGTCGTCGCCTGGGAAGTCGTACTTGTCCAGGAGTTCGCGCACTTCCATTTCGACGAGTTCCAGCAGTTCTTCGTCGTCCACCATGTCGCACTTGTTCAGGAACACGATGATGTAAGGCACGCCCACTTGGCGGGCCAGCAGGATGTGCTCACGGGTCTGGGGCATTGGGCCGTCAGCAGCCGAGCACACCAGGATAGCGCCGTCCATCTGGGCAGCGCCGGTGATCATGTTCTTCACATAGTCGGCGTGGCCGGGGCAGTCCACGTGGGCGTAGTGGCGGTTGGCCGTTTCGTATTCCACGTGGGCGGTGTTGATGGTGATACCGCGGGCCTTTTCTTCAGGCGCCGCATCGATCTGGTCGTATGCCTTGGCTTCGCCGCCGAACTTGGCGGACAGCACGGTAGCGATGGCTGCCGTCAGCGTCGTCTTGCCATGGTCCACGTGGCCGATCGTGCCCACGTTGACGTGAGGCTTGGTGCGCTCGAACTTTCCTTTTGCCATTTTTCCGACTCCGAAAAAAATCAATACCAATCAACAGGATTTCGGCGCAACCAGAAACGGACGCACCGCAAAGTGGTGCCCATGGCGGGAATCGGACCCGCGACCTCTCCCTTACCAAGGGAGTGCTCTACCACTGAGCCACATGGGCAACTTCAACACCGCTCGCGCGGCATCAAAAATCTCAAACTCAACAAACCAGCACAAACAAGCAATGGAGCGGGAGACGGGAATCGAACCCGCGTCATTAGCTTGGAAGGCTAGGGTTCTACCATTGAACTACTCCCGCATCGGCCATCAACCTTTGCGAATTCAGTCTTGCACCACCGCAAGCACCGAACACCAGCTTCAACATCGCTTCACTTCTGGTGGAGGGGACTGGATTCGAACCAGTGTAGGCGTAAGCCAACAGATTTACAGTCTGCCCCCTTTAGCCACTCGGGCACCCCTCCGGAGAATTTCGAATTATAGCACTGTTTTTAACGGCTGCAGAAAACTCTTCACTCAACATTGGTGCGGCTGGCGGGGATCGAACCCACGACCCTTGGCTTCGGAGGCCAATACTCTATCCACTGAGCTACAGCCGCACAGCTTTGCATTATTGCACGCCGACATGACCCAGCTATCAGTCGGGCAAGGGCAACGCCACTGATGCAGCAGGCAAGGCAAGCCCCAAACCAGACAGGTAGGCATCGGTACTCACACGCCCTACGCGCACCAGGTCAAACCCATCGCTCAATATCCAGTTCTGCATCAACCCATTGAACAATGCATGCAAGCCAATGGCCGCCTCCATAGGCGTCATCGGCAAAACGATGCGCTGCATCTGCGCGGCCACCTCGAAATCATGGGCCAACTGGCGCGTGAACGCATCGGAAGCCGCAACATGACGCTCCTTGACGCCTGCAAGCTCAGTCACATACTCCACCCGATGGAGCGCAATCTCAAAAACGCGCCGCGTGCGCTCGTCTGATGCCACCATCTTCAACACCAACGTCATCACCAACCGAAGGCGCTGCACAGGGTCAGGACAAGGACTGGACTCGAAGGCATTGGAACCCTGCTCCAACGGCAGACACACCCGCTCCATCATGGCGTTGAACAGGTCGACCTTGTCTTTGAAATGCCAATAGATGGCACCACGGGTAGCACCGGCAGCCTGCGCGATGTCGCTCAACGACGCCCGGGAAACACCCTTCTCCAGGAAAACCGCCTCAGCCGCATCAATGAGGCTGTTGCGCGTGGCAATAGCATCTTCTTTTGTCTTGCGCGCCATGTTGTGTGCCTCCATCCTCAAAACCGAAAGCCGACACACCAATTGGCGCGCCGGGCATCGCCCACAATTATACATTCATGGCTGTATGTATAATTGCGCACTTATTTGGTCAGACTCTCGCCCAAAGCCGCGCTCGTCTTCAGCCATCCCCCTAAAACCCGCTTCCTTGACGCCCATCAGAAGGACTCTCATGCCCAAACTGCGTGATCACTCCGCCGTTCCGCTCTTTTGTGCCCCGGCTACCCCGCATAGACTCACCCTCGCGGCCATCGGCGCTGCGGCAGTGCTTCTGGTCGGCTGCGGAAAGTCTGAGAGTCCACCCGGAGCAGGCGGAAGCGCCCCGCAAATGCCCCCCGTGGAAGTGGGCGTGGTCACGGCCACGCCGGGAGATGTCGGGCTGGTGACAGAGCTTCCCGGCCGTGTGGAAGCTTCCCGTGTTGCACAGGTGCGAGCGCGTGCGGCGGGCATCCTGCAACAGCGCCTCTTCAAAGAGGGCAGCGATGTCAAGGCAGGGCAGGCCTTGTTCCGCATTGATTCGGCGCCCTACGCCGCCGCCGCCGAAAGCGCCCGCGCAAGCCAAGCGAAGGCCCAGGCCAACCTGGCACAGGCAAGCGCCTTGGTAGAACGTTACCGTCCCTTGGTCAGCGCCAACGCTATCAGCAAACAGGATTTTGTAAACGCCGAAGCGGCAGAGAAGCAGGCAACTGCCGATGTGGCCGCTGCCAAAGCTGCGGTGCGCACGGCCGATATCAACCTCGGCTATGCCAGCGTGACCTCCCCCATCTCGGGACGCATCGGCCGCGCATTGGTGACCGAAGGCGCCCTTGTCGGCCAGGGCGAAGCCACGCCACTGGCAGTGGTGCAGCAGATTGATCCTGTTTACGTGAATTTCACGCAGTCAGCCAGTGACGTATTCCAATTGCGGCGCGCCATGGAAAGCGGTCAATTCAAGCGTGCATCCGGAGGAGAGGCTGCCAGCGTCAAGCTTGTTCTTGGGGATGGCTCCGAGTACAACCTGCCCGGGAAGCTCCTGTTCACCGATCTGTCGGTGGACGCCACCACAGGCCAGGTCACACTGCGCGCCGAAGTCCCCAACCCGAAGGGCGAACTTCTGCCGGGCCTCTACGTGCGCGTGCGCATTGAGCAGGCGCAAGCCAGCAATGCCATCACGCTGCCCCAGCAGGCTGTCACACGCACGCAGCAGGGCGATTCAGTGAGCGTGGTCGGTGACGATGGCAAGGTCTCGCAGCGAGCGGTGAAGATCAACGCTGCGCAGAACAACCGCTGGGTGGTGCTTGATGGACTCAAGGCGGGTGAAAAGGTGATGGTGGATGGCTTCCAGAAGCTGCAAATGCTGCCTCCGGGAACGCCTGTGAAGCCGGTACCGTGGCAAGCGCCTGGAGCGCCCGCCGCCCCCACAGCGCCTGCGTCAGCAGCCGCTGCCGCAACGCCCGCTGCAGCGGCCTCGAAGCCATAAGGGGCACCTCAGATGGCCAAGTTTTTTATTGATCGCCCTATTTTTGCCTGGGTGATAGCCCTGTTCATCATGGTGATGGGCGGTGTGGCAATCACGCAGTTGCCAATAGCCCAGTACCCTCCGGTGGCGCCACCCGCCATCGTCATCAACGCCGCATACCCTGGTGCGTCCGCGCAGACCCTGGAAGACAGCGTTCTGTCTGTCATCGAACGAGAGATGAACGGCTCTCCCGGGCTGATCTACATGGAGTCGGTGGCCCAGGCCGACGGCTCCGGCAGCATCACGCTCAGCTTCCAGCCCGGCACCAATGCGGACCTGGCGCAGGTGGACGTCCAAAACCGGCTCTCACGCGCCTCGCCACGCCTGCCATCGGCTGTGACGCAACAAGGTGTGCGCGTGGACAAATCGCGTTCCAACTTCCTTCTGTTCACGATGCTCTCTTCGGACAACCCGAAGATGGACACCGTTGCGCTGGGCGACTATGCATCGCGCAACATCGTGCCCGAACTGCAACGTGTGCCCGGCATCGGCCAGGCACAGCTGTTCGGCACCGAGCGGGCCATGCGCATCTGGATCGACCCTGCCAAGATGGTGAGCTTCAACCTCACAGCCGCAGAGATCACCGCAGCCATCCGCGCACAGAACGCCCAGGTGGCCAGCGGCACGATTGGGGACTTGCCCAATGTGGCAGGCCAGGGCATTGCCGCCACCGTCGTCGTTAACGGCCAGCTCTCCAGCGTCGAACAGTTCGGCAATGTGGTGCTGCGCGCAAACACCGACGGCTCCACCGTGCGCATCAAGGACGTAGCGCGTGTGGAATTGGGCGGGCAGGCGTACTCGACCTCTGCCCGCCTCAACGGTAAGCCTGCCGTGGGCATTGGTGTGCAGCTGTCCCCAAGCGGCAATGCGCTGGAGGCCGCCAAGGCGGTGCGCGCCAAGATGGACGAACTGTCGCGCTACTTCCCTGAAGCCACCACGTGGAGCATTCCCTACGACAGCTCGCGCTTTGTGCAGATCTCCATCACCCAGGTGGCGATCACGCTGCTGGAAGCCGTGGCGCTTGTGTTTCTGGTGATGTTCCTGTTTCTGCAGAACTGGCGCTATACCATCATCCCGACCATCGTGGTGCCCATTGCATTGCTGGGCACGTTCGCCACCCTGCTCGCGCTGGGCTTCTCGATCAACGTGCTGACCATGTTCGGCATGGTGCTGGTGATCGGTATCGTGGTGGACGATGCCATCGTGGTGGTGGAGAACGTCGAGCGCATCATGAGCGAGGAAGGCCTGCCCCCTCTGGAAGCCACGCGCAAGGCCATGAGGCAGATCTCGGGCGCCATCATCGGCGTGACCGTGGTGCTGATCTCGGTGTTCGTTCCGCTGGCATTCTTCGCAGGCTCCACCGGCAACATCTACCGCCAGTTCTCGGCCGTGATGGTGGCGTCCATCAGTTTCTCGGCTTTCATGGCCCTGTCGCTCACGCCCGCGCTGTGCGCCACGCTGCTCAAGCCGGTTGAGGCTGGGCACCACCATGAGAAGCGCGGCTTCTTTGGATGGTTCAACCGCGGGTTCTCGCGCACGGCCAAAGGCTACGAAGGCTTGGTGGCACGCATGCTCAAGCGCGCGGCGCGTTACCTTGTGATCTACGCGGCCATCATCGGCGCGGTGGTGGTGGTCTACATGCGCTTGCCCACCTCGTTCCTGCCCGGTGAAGACCAGGGCAACATCATCGTGAACGTGCAGCTACCACCCGGGGCTACGCAGGAGCGCACGCTTGCCGTGATGCAGCAGGTGGAAGAATTCATCCTCAAACAGCCTGAAGTGCAGAGCATGGTGGGCGTGCTGGGCTTCAGCTTCTCTGGCCAAGGCCAGAACGCGGCATTGGCCTTCGTGACCCTCAAGGATTGGAAGGAGCGCCACGGACCAGGCCAGTCCGCGCAGGACGTGGCGAACCGAGCCTTTGGCGGGCTGATGGGCATTCGCGATGCCTTCATCTTCCCCCTGAGCCCGCCGCCCATTCCCGAACTGGGCAACGCCAGCGGCTTCACTTTCCGCCTGCAGGACCGCAGCGGTGCGGGCCATGAGGCGCTCGTGAAAGCACGCAACCAGCTGCTGGGCATGGCCTCGCAAAGCAAGGTGTTGTCCCAAGTGCGTCCGGACGGCCTCGAAGACGCGCCACAGCTGCAGATTGATATCGACCGCGACAAGGCCAACGCCTTGGGTGTGTCGTTCGACGCCATCAATTCCGCACTGTCCACCGCATTGGGCTCTACCTACGTGAACGACTTCCCGAACCAGGGCCGCTTGCAGCGGGTAGTGGTGCAAGCCGATGCGCCTGCCCGCATGCAGCCCGACGATCTGCTCAAGATCAATGCCAGCAACAGCCAGGGCAAGCCCGTGCCTTTGTCCGCGTTCGCCAGCACGCACTGGGTCAACGGGGCACAGCAGACCGTGCGCTACAACGGCTACCCCGCCATGCGCATTTCGGGCTCACCGGCCCCCGGGCTGAGCACAGGCGCGGCGATGGCCGAGATGGAGAAGCTGGCGGCCCAGCTGCCTGCCGGTTTCGGCTTTGAATGGACGGGTCAGTCCCGCGAAGAGAAGCTGGCGGGCGCGCAGTCGCTCATCCTCTACAGCTTCGCGATCCTGGCCGTGTTCCTGTGCCTCGCAGCGCTGTACGAAAGCTGGACGATTCCGCTTGCCGTGATTTTGGTGGTACCGCTGGGTGTGCTCGGGGTGCTGCTGGCCACGCTGCTGCGCGGGTATGCCAATGACGTGTACTTCCAGGTGGGGCTGATCACCATCATCGGCCTGTCGGCCAAGAACGCGATCCTGATCATCGAGTTCGCCAAGGACCTTCAGGCCCAGGGCAAGAGCGTGATCCAGTCTGCGTTGGAGGCGGCACACCTGCGCTTCCGTCCCATTGTCATGACCTCGATGGCATTCGGCCTGGGAGTGGTGCCGCTGGTGATTGCCTCGGGGGCAGGCTCGGCCAGCCAGCGCGCAATCGGCACGGGTGTGCTGGGCGGCATGCTCAGCGGCACCGCACTGGCCGTGTTCTTTGTGCCCGTGTTCTTTGTGGTGGTGCGCTCCCTGTTCAAGGGCAGCGCACGCCAGCAGGAAATGAACCGGCGTCATGCCGATGAAGCAGGAGTTGGAAACCATGACTAATCACCGCAGCACCCTCGTGGCCTTGTCGGCCGCCGCGCTGCTGGCCGGCTGCTCGTTCATCCCTGCCTACGAGCGCCCCGCAGCGCCGGTGCCCGCAGCCTACGCCTCTGGTACCGCGCAAGAGTCCGCCGCGCCTGCGGCGTGGCAAGAGTACTTTGCCGAGCCCCGGCTGCGGCAGCTGATCGAAGTTGCTCTCACCAACAACCGCGATCTGCGCATCGCGGTGCTCAACATCGAACAGGCCCGCGCCACCTTTCAGATACGCCGCGCTGATTTGTACCCAACGGTGGGCGTGGCCGCCAACGCAAGCCGCGCACCCGCCGCCGGCACGGGAGACCTGACCAATTCCTTCAGCGTAGGCGTAGCGATCTCGGCCTGGGAGATCGACTTCTTCGGCCGGATTGCCAGCCTCAAGGAACAAGCGCTGGCCCAGTACCTTGCCACAGAAGAAGGCCGCAACGCCGCGCAGGTGAGCCTGGTGGCGGCGGTAGCCAACGGCTGGCTGAACCTGCTGGCCGACGAAGAACTGCTGGAACTGTCTCGCCAGACTCTCGCGTCTCGCGAGGAATCGGTGCGCCTGACCAAGCTGCGCCTGGATTCAGGGGTGGCATCCGAATTGGACTACCGCCAAGCACAGTCGCTGACGCAGGCCGCCCGGGCCACCCTGGCACAGCAGCAGCGCCAACGCGCGCTGGACGAGAACGCCTTGGCCCTGTTGCTAGGCCAGGCCTTGCCCGACAGCATTCGAGCCAGCTTGGCCGGCAGCAAACTGGCCGATGCGCCTGCCATGGCCACCCTGCCCGCGGGCCTGCCTTCCGAGCTGCTGATCCGGCGCCCGGATATCCGCCAGGCCGAGCAGCAGCTGATTGGCGCCAATGCCAACATCGGCGCGGCGCGTGCGGCGTTCTTCCCGCGCATTGCACTCACCACCCAGGCTGGCACGGCCAGCGGTGAACTCTCGGGCCTGTTCAAGAGCGGCTCGTGGGGGTTCACCATTGCGCCATCGCTGCTGTTACCCATCTTCGACGCAGGCCGCAACCAGGCCAACCTGGACAGCGCACAGGCTGGCCGGGCTATCGCGGTGGCGCAATACGAAAAAGCCATCCAGACCGCGTTCCGAGAGGTGTCGGACGCTTTGGCGGGCCAGGCCACCCTGGAGGACCAAGCCCAGGCACAACGGCTGCAGGCAGAAGCCGAAACGGTGCGCCTGCAACTGGCCGATCTGCGCTACCGCAACGGGGTGGCCAGCTACCTGGATCTGCTCGACGCGCAGCGCTCGCTGTTTGCCATCCAGCAAGCCGTGGTGCAGGTACGACTGGCCCAGTTGCAAAACCAGGTGTCGCTGTACAGGGCGCTGGGTGGGGGTGTCTCAGCGGCGGCAGCAGGCACGCCGTCCTCCTGAATCGGCAAGGGGCGCCCGGCTCAGGCGGGCCCGACTGGGGCGTGCCGGGCCCGCACATATAATTGAGGGTTGATTTCATCATCAAAGCCCCCCGATATAAACTGAGGACGTCATGAGCGACAACCACCACGAAGAAGCCCATACCGGACCGATCAAGAACCCCAAACAGCTGCTGGTCGCGGTACTCGCCTCGTTTGTGATTCCGATCTTCGCCATCATTGGCCTGGTTCTGTATGTCACGTCGGCAGACAAGTCCGCTCCTGGCGCCTCCAACCCCGAGAAGGCCATTGCAGAGCGCATCCAGAAGGTTGGCATGGTGGAAATTCGCGACGCCAACCGCCCCCTGGCCAATGGCGAAGCCGTCTACAAGGCGCAATGCGCTGCTTGCCACGCCACCGGCGCAGCAGGTGCTCCCAAGTTTGCCGATGCCGATGCATGGGCTGCCCGCATCAAGAATGGGTTTGAGGCTCTTGTGACCTCGGCGCTCAAGGGCAAGGGTGCCATGGCGCCCCAAGGCGGCGGCGATTTCAACGACACCGAAATCGCCCGCGCAGTGGCTTTCATGGCCAACGCCGCTGGTGGCAAGTTTGCAGAACCGGCTGCCCCCGCTGCGGCAGGTGCCACGGCCGATGCCGCAGCACCAGCAGCCCCGACAGAGCCTGCCCCCGCGGCCGCGCCTGCGGCAGCACCAGCGCCTGTCGCTGAAGCTGCACCGGCTGCTACAGCAGCAGCCCCGGTGGCCACAGCATCGGCCAATGGTGAAGCCTTGTACAAGCAAGCCTGCCAGGTGTGCCACGCCGCCGGTGTGGCGGGCGCGCCCAAGCTGGGCGACAAAGCAGCATGGTCGGCCCGCCTGCCTGCAGGCCTGGATGCGTTGCACGCCAGCGTGATCAAGGGCAAGGGCGCCATGCCTCCCCGCGGCGGCGCAGCCCAGGCATCCGATGCGGACCTGCGTGCTGCCGTGGAATACATGACGGCGAGCGTTAAGTAAGCCAGACAGCACATACCTTGGCTTGACGCCTCCGTGTGAGGCGACAAGCGCAGAAACCGGCAGCGGGACATTCCGTTGCCGGTTTTTTTATGGGTTGTTTGCCTGAAGTCCTCTTGAAATTGCACTTGGGCTGGCCAGCGGTTGGCCTGCTGCAAACCTGCGAGTTGGCGCAGGCTCAAGCTCAGGCATTGGCCCGCGCCTGCGCCTGGGGGCTGGCCACAAAGCCGTAGCGCGCAGGCAGGTCGGCAGCATCCACTTCCTGCAGGACCCAACGGCCAGCGTCAATGGCCTCGGCCGCCAAGGCCACGTCCTGGGTGTGCACCAGGCCCAGCCCCATGGACGTCGCCAAATACACGCGGCCCTCTGCGTCCATTAGGCATTCCTGCACTGCAGCGCTGCAGCCGGTGTGCGACGTCGCCGAAAAATCCGGCTGCACGCGCCAGACCAGCGGCGTGAGTTCCAGTTCCACAAACACGCGCTGGGGCCCATTCTGAAAGAACCACCGGCCTTGCGCATCGGCCTCGTAGTTGCGCGCGATGAATTCCAGCAGCTTTTCATGCTGCAGCAGCTCTCCGCGCGCTTGGGGAAACGGGCCGTCGGCCTGCGTGGCGTCGTCGCGCAAATACCAACGGCCCCGCGTGTCCAGCCCCAACCAGCCGTAGGCGGCAGGCACTTTTGGCCACTTCGCGATGGCCTGTTTGACGATGTCATCCATGGTGCGATTGTGCTGAGGCGCGCAGGCTTTGGCTGTCAGCCTGGGCCGCAAGCCAGGCACCCACGGCATCTGGCATGGCGCGCACGTGGCCGGGCAACCGCCCGTGCGCAAATCCCACGTGCCCGCCGTGCGCGGGTTGCCACAGCGTCACGCAGGGCCCTACCTCATTCACGGTGGGCAAGCTGCTGGCGGGCACAAAGGGGTCGTTGCGCGCATTGACCACGAGCGCTGGAATGCGGACGTGGCGCAGCAAGGGTTTGGCGGAAGCGCGGAGCCAATAGTCCTCGGTGTTTCGGTACCCGTGCAGCGGGGCTGTGAACACGTTGTCGAACGCATACAGATCTCGCGCAGCGAGCAGCGCATCGCGGTCAAACAAGCCCGGGTGCTGCGCCAGCTTGGCCAGCGCCTTGGGCACCAGGGTGCGCATGAACATGCGCGTGTAAACCTGCCGGTTGAAGCCGCGCCCGATGGCATGGCCGCCTGCGGCCAGGTCGATGGGCGAGCACACGGCGGCCACCGCGTCGGCGCTGCGCGCAGCGTCAGTACCCACTTCAGCGGCCCAGCGCAAAAGCGCGTTGCCCCCCAGAGACACGCCCACAGCCATCAGCGGTCCACGGTGCATGGCGCGCAGGCGCTGCAGCATCCAGCCAATTTCGGCGTGGTCACCCGAATGGTAGGCGCGGGGCGCACGGTTGATCTCGCCGCTGCAGCCGCGAAAGTGGGGCAAGGCGCAGGCCCAAGCCCGCTCGCGCGCCAGGTCGGCAAAGGCTTCGCTGTAGTGGCTGCGCGATGAGCCTTCCAGCCCGTGGAACACCACGAGCAAGGGGCGCTCCGGTGCGGGCTTTGCATCGCGCTGCAAGGACGGCGGTGGCTGCGCGCCATCGTCCAGAAAATCGACGTCCACAAAATCGCCGTCGGGCGTGTCCCAGCGCTCGCGGCGGTAAACGGGCCGGGGGCCGAACACCCGGCGGGAGGCCAGCGCGGGCCAGATGGTTTGCAACTGGCCACCGGGAAGCCAGCGAGGCGCTACATATTTCATAGCTATTAGCGGTTATCCAGCAAGCGCCAGAGGCCAAAAACACCTAAAACTTGCGGTTTCACAGCCTTCCCCAGGCGCTCGTTCAATGCAGCACCGGGCGCTGCGCCTGCACCACCTGTGCGTCGGGTTCAGTGCCCGGGCTGGCGTGGTGCGCCACCATGCGCCAGCCTTCGGGGGTCTTGTGATAGACGTTGGTGGCCAGCACCACAGCCTGGTGGAGGCCGTCAGGCAGCATCACCTCCACCTGTTCGGCCACGCTGTGCACAGCCGCTGTCAGGGCCACCACACGGTGCACCTGCACGGGACGCGCGCGGACGGTGCCGTTGGCAAACATGCCCTCGAACGCGGCGCGGATGGCCCCAGGCCCCAGCAAGCGGGGGCCGCCGGGATGCACACAGACGATGTCATCGTCTTCCGCCCAGCAAGACATCAGCAACTCAATGTCACCGCGCTGCAGAGCTTCGTAAAAAGCGGATTCGGTCTCGTCCGGGGAACCGCCCAGCGTGGCTGCGCGGGAAGTGGAACGGGGCATGGTGAGGCGGTATGGAAGGAGGTGAAAAACGAGGACTGGCAGCTATTGTGCGGGTAGACCGCCAGGCGCGGATGCGAGAGGTCTTTCAGGGGCGTGAGCGTATTGGTGCACTGCCCCTTCATGGCGAGAGGCGCACGCAGATGATGCTGCGTTCATGAAAAAACCCTTACAGCGCCCTCCAAAAAATCGCCTGCAGCTATCCAATTTATAGCAATCACCCCAAAGGAAATTTGGGATATGCCAAGTTCTGCTCCGTCCCAAACCGAGGTTGGCCCGCGGATGATGCGCCCTCAGATGCGTTGCGCCCAGTCCGCCATGCGCAGGCTTGCGGGCGAAGGCACAGCATCCTGCAAGCGGCGCTCCCAGCGCTCGGCATGATTGAGCAACAGCTCAATCGCCTGCAGCAGGCTGCTGGGTGAGGCTTCGGCCATGGGTAGCGGCAAGTGCAACACCGCTAGGCCCTGGGCATCCGTTCCCGCCCAGCCGCCGCCGAACCCCGCGCCCATGTGGTTGGCTTGCATCAGCAACTGCTGCGCCGCCGCGTCAGCGCGCTGGCCACGCAAGGCACACGACAGCAGCCACCGGCCCTGCGCAGACGCACAACGGATTTCCACGGCCCGGTCCCCATCGAAGAGCAGCCTGCAACATCCCTGCGCATCGGGCCGCAGGGCTGGAATGCCAATGGCTTCGCCCAGCGCAGCGATCAAATCGGGCAAGGAGCTGTCAGACATGTCACCCATGGTGGCAGTTTCAGGAAGGGCAAGCCGAAACCGTTGGCACGAATCGGCCCACGGAGATGAAGAAGCAACGCATGCGCACATGACGCTGGTCAGGCGCGATGATACGACGGTACACTTTGCTACAACACGCCCGCCGCAGCGTGCAGCCAGAGCTAAGCGCCCTTGCCCAGCGTGCGGGATACCGCGATCTCGTTCACGGCTCCGTCGCGGCGATACGCCAAACGATCCGCCAACTTCCTGACGAAATGCACGCCCAAGCCACCAATATGCCTGTCTTCGAGCGACGCCTCGACGTCGGCAGCCACCAGCGTGGTCGGATCGAAGGCAGGGGCTTCATCGCGCAGCACCGCGCTCAAGGTAGACGGTGTGTCGAACACCACGTGCACCGACACGGGGCCGCCCTGGCCCTTGTACCCATGGGTTGCAACGTTGGTCAGCAACTCATCCAGCATCAGTCCGAACGACGAGGCCAGCGGCACTGGCACATCATGCAGCAGCGCCCAGTCTTCCAGTTGCTCGAAAAAGGCTGGAAGCTCGGCGACAGTGCCGCTCAGGGTGCATTGCAGTTCAGCCGGTGGGTTCATAGACAGCATGCGCTCGAAAGGGCCATGGACATCGATGCGAACGACCGCTCATGGGCCGGTCTGCACGATCGCCGGTGCATTGTGGCATGAGAGGGGCCCCGCTTTCACCCGGCGAGCCTTCCTTGCAGGCCTCTCCGGCGGCCGCGCGAACCACAGAGCCAGCGCGGCTGCTCCCCGGCTTTGCCGCGCTGTGGGAGCTTGCAGGGCTGTGGCTCCTTATCGTGCTGGCGGGAGTGGTGCTGATCGCTTGCCTGTTGCTGAACATCCGCGCGCAGGAAGAGCAGAACATCCAGCAAGCACGGCTGTCACTGACCCTGGCAGGGCTGCAGGAGACCATTGAAGGCGATCTGGCCCTGGGGCTGGATCTGCCGGACCACCGCGCCATCCAGCCCAAGCTGGAACGTGCGCTCTCCAGCGACAAGCAACTGCACGCCATCGACGTGGTGGACCGCGAAGGCATTGCGCTGTTCAGCACGGACCGGGGCGCCATCGGCGAGCCCCTGCATCCCAGTGTTGCGATTGCAGCGAATTTCGGCGCACGCCACGACCGCACCTGGTCCGCCCGCGCTGGCAACGAGGCTGTGATGGGGCTGCCCTTGCACAACGCGTTCGGAGAAGTTGTGGGCCACATCAGCACAAGCTACCCAGCGCCAGCCTCCACGCTCGAATGGGCCAATGCCAGCGCCCTGCGCAACTTGGCCCTCAACCCCTTTTTGCTGGTGACCGGCGGCATGCTGCTTCTGGCACTCCTCATTGGCTGGGCGGCCGCCCGCTGGGTGCTGGCACCGCACTACCGCCACCTTCAGGAAGAGCGCGAAGGCCGCCTGGCCCACGCACTCACCCAGACAGCTGCCGTGCGCCGACGCATGGACGATTGCCTGACCCGCCTGGATGAAAGCGAGCGCACCGAATGACCGCCACCCCGGCGCGGCGATCGCGCAGCCGACCGCTGAGTGCCGCCACCCGCCTCGGCGTCACCGCACTGATCCTGCTGGCGCTCGTGGCTGCGGCCCTCGCGGGCCACACGTATGAGCAACTGCGCGGCATGCGCCACGAGAGCGAGCGTGTACGCGCACAGCTGATGGCCCAGTCCGTCAGCCAGCGCATTGCCCACGCGATCGACATCGGCATCCCTCTGGACCGCCTGATCGGGGTCGAGGCCTTGTTCAACCAGCGGTTGGCAGCGCACAGTGAAATCCAGTCCATCGCGCTCATGCAAGGTCCCGACAAGGTGCTTTGGTTTGTGGAGCGCGAAAGCCAGGCCGGGCAGGCCACAGGCACCGTGGCCGATGCGCCCGTGGTGGTGCGCTCCGACACGGTTGGCCTGGTGCGCCTCACCCTGCAGGAGACAGGCGCCGGACCGTTCGCCCGGACCGCCGCAGCGCTGTTGCTGCCGACCGTCCTGCTGCTGGCCGCGCTCGCTTTCCTGGCTGCGCGCTTTTGCGAAGCACACGGGCTTCAGCTTCGCAACCACGCGGTGCGCCTGGCCACACGCGCCATCACCAGTGGTGCCTATGACCGTTCGGTGGTGCTGCCCAATCGGCGAGGCTTCGACTTGCGCGCACAGCAACTCAGTCACGCGGTGCGGGGCGTGCACGAGACGCTGGTGCGGGTGCGCCGCCTGATAGCTTCACTGCGCCAGACGGAGCCCCAGGCGCTGCGCCGCGAGTACCTCGACCGCCTGCTCGCGGAGGCCGAAGGCAACGACCGCTTTGCGGAACACGGCCTGTCCCAGTTGAAGGTGGTTGCTGCCGAATCGCAAGCGTTTTGGACCAGCCTGCTGATTTCATTGACCGCCGCAGGGCTGCTCGGCCTGACCCTGGCGGCGGACGCCCCCTCGGCCGCGCACGGCGGCTGGATGGTGGCGCTGTTTTTTGCGGTCGCTGGCGCGGCCGGCCGCATCACCTCGCGGCGCCAGTGGGCGGCGCTTTCGGTGTTGTTCGGTGCGTGTGGCGCGCTGGTGGTCGTGGCGCTGGCGCTTTTGGTTGGGGCCCTCGACACGTTCACCGACTTGCAGCAACTGGCGCTGCTGGCAGCTGGAAGCGGCATGCTGGCAGGTGCAGCCCTGGCGGCCTGCATGACGGTGGAGCAGTTGCCCGAACGCAGCACCCTGGCCCACGCCATGCCCCGGTGGCACGGTGCCACGTGGGGCGCATGGCTGAGCGCCACACTGTGGCTGGGTCCCGCTCTCGGAACCGTCGCCTACACGGCGCTGGGTGAGATGTACGGCACTGTGGCGCTGCTGCTGCCCATCGTGTGCGCGGGTTTTCTGCTGCTGCGCTGGAACGAGCCGCGCAGTCCCTGGCGCACTCGCCTGGGCCAGTTGCGCCCCCATCCATCGTCCGCCGCGTCACACCCAAGGCCCGCCATGGCGCCCCGTCTGGCATTGGGTGTCACCGCCGGGCTGCTGGCTGTGCAATGCATGGTGGCCAACGCTTCCGTCGCCGCCCAGCCACTGAATGCGGCCCTGGCCAGCGCGCTGGGCGTGGGACTGCTCGCTGGCCTGCTGGGACGCACACGGGCACGCCCCTCGCGCTGGCAAGGTCCAATGTTGGTGGCCGCGCTGGTCTGCGGGCTGCTGGCGCTGGCGGTTCCTGCCACACACGGCGCACGCTCTTTGGGGCTGGCTGCAGCCGCACTCTTCACCGGCTGGGTGCTGGGCCAGGTGTTCACCCACACCCAACGCACTGCCCGCATCCCGTTGGGCGCCATGCTGCTGGCGTGCTCTGTGGGCGCAGCCCTAGCAGCAGGCATGCACTCTGCTGACTGGCCACTCGCCAGCCTGGGCTTGGCAGCGTGGCTGGCGCTGGCCTGGGCAACCTGGATGGAGGGTCGGCGCGCAGTGAGAACCGCGCCTGCGGATGGAGGCCACGATGCAGCTTAAACGTCGCATCATGTTCATCCTGCTGCTGGCCATGGCGCTGCTGGTCATGGCACTGGGCACCATGGGCTGGCTGGGGGAGCAGCGATGGGCCCAGCGCTACAACGAAGCCCTGCTGCAAGGCCAGCGCATTGCGTGGGACCGGCTGCAGAACGAAAGCCTTGAGCGCCAGGAGACGCTGGGCCGTCGTTTGCTTGAAGACCCGGCGTTCCGCAACCTGCAGGCACCCGGCGCGCAGCAGCGTATCGACACGCTGCTCGCGCAGGCCGTGCGCCAAGCCCCAGGGTTGCGCATTGACATCCTGGCCGCGAATGGAGCCTTGGTCTCGACCACCGAACCGGGCTTTGACCCCCAGCCGCTGGCAGAGTACGGTTGGGTGAAGGCCGCCATGGAGATCCCCAGCGGCGTACGCGGCCTGAGCCAGGTCGCACCACGGCAATACGACTGGGTGGTGGTGCTGGGCTTTGACGGTGGCGCATTGACCGTGGGTCAGGATGTGTCACAGCGCCTTCCCGAACTGGCCCGCTATCTGGGCGGCGAAATCTACCTGGTCAACATGCGTGGCAAGGAGACGCTGGGCACCCAGCCTGGCGCACTGGCGGCAACGGGCGCCGTGGTCCCGGTGCGTTCGCCGCAATCGCTGATCCTGCCGCTGCCCAGCACACAAAGCGCTGGCAGCAATGCATTGCAATTGGTCAGTCAGCCCGTGCTGAACCCCGACAAGCGCGTGGTGGGGGCGCTGGTGTGGATGCAGGATGTGACGGCGCAATACCACTCGGACCGCTGGTTCAACGGGGCCGCAGCCGGTGGCGCGCTGCTGTTCGCAGTGCTGGTGGTGCTGGGCCTTGCGGCCTATATGCAGCACGCCATGGAGCCGCTGGCGCGCTCGGTAGGCGTGCTCAAAGCCCTCGCCAGCGGCGCCACGGACGCATCGCTGGACGATGGCGAGGAAGATGCGGAAGACGAGTCCGGCGCCATTGCCCGGGGGGTGGTGGCGATCCGCTCGGAGCTGCTGAATCTGGAAACACTGCGCCAGGAGCGCGTTCGCACCCGCCAGCAGCAGGAGCGGCTGATCCGCGACCAATTGCGCTCGCTGGCCGAAAGCCTGGACCCCACATCGCGCGAGGAAATCCTCACCGCACTCGGCTCTCGCAGCGAAGCACCCGTGGCCGCCAGCGAACCCTCACAAAGCTCTGCCAATCAATTGGCCGAGCTGGCAGGCATTCTGGGGCGCATGTCCGGGCTGGTCAGCACGCAGCAAAGCCGCCTGTTGAAGCTGCTGCGCGAGCTGCAGGCAGCCGTTCAGACCCAGGCCATGCTCGCCAGCCTGCAGCAGGAGCTGGAAATCGCGCGGCAGATGCAGTTGTCCATCCTGCCGCGCGCAGCGCCCGATGTGCAGGAGGTGGACATTGCCGCCACCATGATCCCCGCGAAGGAAGTGGGAGGGGACTTCTACGACTACTTCCCCATTGACGACGAGCATCTGGCCGTTGTGGTGGCCGATGTGTCGGGCAAGGGCGTGCCGGCAGCGTTCTTCATGGCCATCTCGCGCACGCTGCTCAAGAGCAACGCCCTTTTCCTGCGGGTTCCGGGAGCCACCATTGCCGCGCTGAACGACCAGCTCTGTGCAGAGAACGATCAGATGATGTTCGTGACGGTGTTCTATGGGGTGCTGCACTTGCGCACTGGGCGGCTTACGTACGTGAATGCAGGCCACAACCCGCCCGTGCGGCTGCGCGATGGCCAAGCCAGTTTTTTCGAGCGCGGCTCCAACATGGCACTGGCGGTGATGGAAGGCCAGGAGTATGTGGAAGGCGAAGTGATACTGGCCGCTGGCGATACCTTGCTGCTCTACACCGACGGTGTGACCGAAGCCAACAATGCCGAAGGCACCCTGTTTGGCGACGATGCGCTGCTGGAGGCCATGGTGGCCGTGGGGGCAGACCCGGTGCACAAGGGCCATGCGGGCGGTGTTCCGCAGCGCGTGGTGCAAGCGGTACGCACCTTCGAGGCCGGTGCCGCCCAGGCGGACGACATCACGGTGGTGGCGCTGACCTACCAGGGAGCGCGGTCGTGATGCAAATGCCGCACGTACCGCAGATGCACGCCGGCCGCATCGCGCACCTCGCCGATCCCGGCATAGCCGCGTGCGCAGGCGCTGCGCAGCGCATCAAAGTCGTCGCTGCGCACAAGAATTTCGTCACCCATGTCGAAGTGCAACCCGTGCTGCAGATCGATCATCGCAACGTGGCGCTGCAAACCGTCGATGGGGCCGGTCCACGCGATGTGCAACCCCTGGCGCAGCAGGTTGTGGCGGCTGGAGTGGTTGTGCAACGACACCATGGCCATGCACAGAGGTCGGCCCCGGGCATGCGCCAAGGCCAGCCGGGCCCCCAGCAGCGTGCGCTGCAGGCCCCGCCCTCGCCACTGGGGCAGCACCATGCAGCTGGACAGGTGCGTCACCATCGAACGCTGTTCGAGCGGCAGGCCCACAGCACGGCCCAGATTGTCGGCTGCCTGTGGCGCTGGAAAACCCACCATGGCATAGGCCACGAGTGCATCGTGCACAAACACGCCAATCGTTTCTCCTTCGGGCTCTGTGTGTGCCGCGAAGAACGACCGCTCGTCAGACTCTCGCACGTAAAGATCTGGATGGGGCAAGACCGCCATCACGGTATCGCGCAGTGCCATCCACTCCTCGAAATCTGTGGGCACCAGCATGCGGGTGCGCAACCCGGGAAAGTTCGCAAATGCGGCATCGGGCGAGAGGTGGGGGGGGGAGAGTTGAATCGACGACAGCAAACCAGGAACTCCAACGGCAGGCGCACGAGTGTGCACGACTGTTGCTTGCTTGCAAAGCAAAATAAACGGCGGGCCGCGTGACCGCCGCGCCCAGCCGATCTCGCCCACATAAGGTAAAGCGACCATGAGTGACACCCCCATCAGCGGCACAGACGGCCCTTCCGCCCTCCCCGATCTGGCCACTTTGCGCCCGCGCTTACGGCGTGAGTCGCTTGTGTTCGCAGCGATTTTTTCGCTGGCGCTCTTTGGGCTGTCGCTGGTGCTCATTGCATGGCGCACCGAACAGTTGCTGACCCAGCTCTCACAAGACCGCGTGGTGCGCCTCATGCAGCAGGTGGCCGACGAAGCCGAGCGTGGCATGCAGTTCGGCGTGGCCGTGCCCGACCAAACCTCGCTGGTCGAACGGCTGCAACGCCTGCAATCGGAAGACCGCTCCGTGCGCGCCGTATTTGTTGAAACCGACCGGGGCGATCCCGTGGCCAGCGCGGGGGACGACAAACTGCGCAGCGCCGTCGATGCTCGCTGGAACACGCCTTTGCTGGCTGGCGGGCCAGACCACCCCCCTGCAGTGCGCACCACGGCACGCGGGGTGTTTGTGGGTACGGCCATGTTTGATTCCACCGGTGCACCGGCCGCCACGCTGTGGGCGGTCATGGATCCTGCTGAGGTCCGCACGCAGGCCCATGAAGCCACACTGAGCATGGTGTTCAAAGCCTTGCCCCTGATCGTGGGCACGCTCTTTCTGACCTGGTGGGCGCTGGTGCGCTGGAGCACTCGGGTGATGGCCTCAGTGCAACCCGACCGCAACACACCGCGGCCGCAGGGCTACGGCAAGGCACTGTGGGCGGCCTTGCTATTGGCCGGCGTGGCCGCACCCTCGGCCATGGTGTGGGTGGCACGGGAGGCCGCGCGCCCATACGTCACCCAGCAGATCCAGAACAATGCCGATGCGGTAGGCCGCACGCTCGCAGGGCAGATGTCGCGTGCACTGGCCGCTGGAGTGCCATGGGACCAGCTCAGCGGCGTGGACGCGTTGTTCGAGAAGCAGCTGAACGAAGCCCCCGAGCTGAGCTATCTGGCCCTGAGCCAGGGCGATGCCCCACCGGCAAAGGCCATCTGGGGCCGGGACGTGACCGAGAGCCAGCGCAGCCAGGCCGACGACTTTGCACGCCGCACCGTCAGCGTCCATGGGGACGGCCGAGGCATTGTGGTGGGCTACCCAGCCGACTATGTCAACCGCCAGTTAGGCGGCATGCTGCTGGATCTAGTGCTGGCCCTCGTGATCGCTGCCGTCCTGGTCCGCGAGTTGTCTCGTGGGCTGTGGCGCAAATCATTGCTCTATCCACTGTCGGCCTATGCCCAGGCGCGGGGCTGGCAGCATGTCCAACGCCGCTGGCAGCGCCGCCACGCGGTTGACCGCGATGCCGCCGCGGCACACGACCGGGACGCGGCCGAATGCCGTGCGCAGTTGTTGTCCGCCGCGGGTCGCTCTTCCGAAGCCTTGAACCACGGTGCGGGGGTCATGCCAGCGGCCGTGGCCTCGCAGCTCACCTTGCTGCGCATGACGGTGTTCCTGGTGGCCCTGTCCGAAGAGCTGTTGCGCCCTTTTTTCACCGTGTTTGCCAGCGAGGTGCGCCCGTTTGACATGGCTTTGTCGCCCACCATGGTGGCAGGCCTGCCGGTGGCGGCCTTCATGACCACACTGGCGCTCGCCCAGCCTGCCGGCCCTGCGCTGGCCAAGCGCTTCGACCTGCGCTGGAGCCTCATGCTCTCGGCACTGGTGGGCATGCTGGCGCTGGCCGCCACCTCGTGGGCCAAGGATGCCTGGACATTGATCGCGCTGCGTGCAGCGGGCGGTGCCGCCTATGGGCTCGCTTTGATCCTGGTGCAGACCGCCATCGTGCGCATCACGCCACCACAGCAACGCGCCCGCGGCTTGGCCGAGGTGGCTGCGGCCATCGTGGCAGCGGGCATCGTGGGCCCACCCTTCGGCGGCATGATCGCAGCGCGTGCAGGCGACGTGGCCGGCTTCGTGGCCTGCGCGCTGTGCATGGCCGCAGCCTTCGTGGCTGCCATGCGCCTGTCGCTCTCGCCGGTCACTCTGGGCGCGCAGGCAGCGCAGCGCGGGCTGGCCACCACGGGTGGCTGGCGTGGTTACTGGGCCGTTCTGCGCGAGCCCCGCGCCGTGTGCGTGATCCTGGGCTCGGCCCTGCCGGGCCGGCTGGTGGCCGTTACCGTGCTGTCGGTGGTGGTGCCGCTGTATATGAGCGAATTGCAACAGCCACCGGCGGTTGCCGGGCGCGTACTGCTCTTGTACTTCCTGTGCTTTGCCTCCACCGCAACGCTGGTAGCCCACTGGTCGGATCTGCTAGGTCAGCGCAAACCGTTCATCGTGCTGGGTGGCGTGCTCAGCGTTCTGGCCTGCCTGTCACTGCCGGTCCTGGGCGGCGTGTGGGGCATGGCGGCCTGCTGCGCGCTGCTGGGCTTTGGTCAGGCACTGCAGTCCTCACCGCAAATCGCACTGACTACCGAAGTGTTCGAACACCAACCTGACCACAAGGCATCCGCCACCCCCGAACAAGCCCTTGCGGCGTTTCGCTTGATCGAGCGTGGCGGCAGCATCATTGCGCCGTTCGTGACCGCCATCGCGGTCACCGCGTTCGGCTATGCGGGTGCGGTGGTGGCCGTGGGCATGTTGCTCACCGTGGCCACGCTGGGCTTGATGGCAGGCCTGCGCGTGGGGCGACACAGTGCGCCCGCCTAAATCCCA